>JAJPZF010000267.1 GCA_021204545.1 Prevotellaceae bacterium | reverse complement strand
TAGGCGTGGAGGCTGCCCAAGCGGCTTACTCGCCCGAAGGGGAGCGGTGGCTCGATGAGCTGAGGCAATACCTCTGGGAGAACTACCTCTTTCTCAGAAGCTTCTTCCGGGAGCGTATCCCGCGGGTGCCGGTGATAGAGCTGGAGGGGACTTACCTCGTGCTCATCGACTGCGCCGCCCTCTGTAAGCCGTCGCAGCAGCTTGAGGATGAGCTCCTGCGCAAGGCTAAGGTGTGGTTCAACGCGGGCCGTATGTACGATGTGGCGGAGGACACGTACCTCCGCGTCAACATAGCGTGTACCAGGAAGACCCTCGAGAAGGCACTGCGGGCGTTCGCCCTATACGTTCAGCGCAACCTCAGGTAGCGGCTACCCACCGCAAAAGGGGTAATACCTCTACGACCAAAGAGGTAATACCTCTGCGACCAAAGAGGTAATACCTCTGCGACCAAAGAGGTAATACCTCTGCGGTAAAAGAGGTAATACCTCTGCGGTAAAAGGGGTGTAGACCTCTTTGGCGGCAGGTGTCCTACCTCGTGAAGGTGTAGCCACGGAGGAAGTCGGCGACGGGCATACGACGCTTGCCCTCGAGCTGAAGAGAGAGGACGCTGAGCCACCCATTGTGGCAGGCGAAGCGCAGGAACGTACGTCCGTCGGTGTCCATGTCGCCGGGCTTCGCGCCAGAGAGCGGCAGGCTTTCGACGCGGGCCTCAAAGAGCTTCAGCTGCTTGCCACGGAGCATTGTCCACGCGGCGGGATATGGGGAGAGGCCGCGCACGAAGTTGAACGCCGAGCGCGCGGTATGGCTCTCGAACCTCAGCTCGCACGTGTCCTTGAAGAGCTTGGGGGCAGGCCTCAACTCCGCTCCCTGCAGCATCTCCGCCTGTGCGAGGGGCTGCACGTTGTCCTCAAGGATGTCCCTCACCGTGCGCGTCACGAGACTGGCGCCCATCACCATAAGCCTGTCGTGCAAGCTCTCGGCGTTGTCCGTCGGCGAGATAGGCGTCCGCCGCTGATGGATGACGAGCCCCGTATCTATGTCCTTGTCGAGGAAGAAGGTGGTGACGCCCGTCTCTGTCTCACCGTTGATGAGCGCCCAGTTAATGGGGGCTGCCCCCCGGTATTGGGGCAGGAGGGCGGCGTGCAGGTTGAACGTGCCGAGGCGGGGCATAGCCCACACCACCTCGGGGAGCATACGGAAGGCGACGACGACTTGCAGGTCGGCCTGGAAGGAGCTTAAGGCGGAGAGGAAGTCCGGGTCTTTGAGCCCCGCGGGCTGAAGCACGGGTATGCCCTGCCCGAGGGCATAGAGCTTCACGGGCGAGGGACAGAGACTGTCCTGATGGCGGCCCTTGGGCTTGTCGGGCATCGTGACTACAGCCACCACGTTGAAGCCCTCTTCCACGAGGGCGCGAAGGGAGGCTACCGCGAACTCTGGCGTTCCCATAAAGACGATCCTCAAAGACTGCTCGTTGCCCATATCCCCGGTGTTAGTCATTCGTCGCTGATGTCCGCCATCATCTGCCGGTACGTCGACAATAGGCGGCTCTTGCTGATGAACCCTATGAAGTGCCCGTCGATGTCCACAACGGGCAACGCCGCCGCAGCGGTGCGCTCGAAGGTGCGCGCCACTATCTCCATGGAGTCGTTGACCGTGAGGCACGCCGGCGGCTCACTCATAAGCGCCTGCACGGTGAACTGGTCGTAAAGCTCGGAGCGGAAGAGCACGTGCCTAAGGTCGTCCACATTAACCACGCCCACGAGCCTGCGCTCAGTGTCAACAACGGGGAACACGTTGTGCCGTGAGTTGGCCACTTGACGTACCAGCACGCCAAGCATATCCTCGGGGCGGAGCATACGGCTGTAGCGGTCAAGCACCGAGTCCATAGACATAAGGGTAAGCACAGCGTGGTCTTTGTGGTGGGTAAGCAGTTCCCCCCGCCGTGCCAGACGCATGGCGTAGATGCTGTGAGGCTCGAAGAAGACGATGGTGAGATAGGCGCACACCGACACGACCATAAGGGGCATGAACAACTCGTAGCCTCCCGTAAGCTCGGCGATGAGGAAGATGCCCGTCAACGGCGCGTGCATGACACCGCTCATCAAGCCGCACATACCAAGCATGGCGAAGTTCTTCTCTACGACCGTTATGCCCAGCGGGTCGTACATGTTCCACACCCGGGCGAAGAAGAACCCGCTCACGCAGCCCAAGAAGAGGGAGGGAGCGAAGATACCACCACAGCCGCCGCCGCAGTTCGTAGAGGCGGTGGCGAACACCTTGAAGAGGATGAGCATGGCGAGGTAAAGCAGCAGCAGCTGGCTGTGACCGTAGAAGATGGAGTGGTTGAGGGCAGACGCCCAGTCCTGCTCCCCGCTGCCACGCAGAAGCAGGTCGACGAAGTCGTAGCCCTCGCCATAGAGCGAAGGGAACAGGAAGATGAGGACGGAGAGGGTCAAGCCTCCTACTGTGAGCTTGGTGTATGGTCCCTGGAAGCGGTGGAACACGTTCTCGATGCCGTTCATCGTGCGGGTGAAGTAAAGGGACACCAAGCCGCAGACTATGCCCAGCAGTATGTAGGCGGGGAAGCGCTGAATGGTGAAGCCCTCGTCGATGACGAAGCTGAAGAGCGTGTCCATGCCTGTGAGGGCGAAGGTGATGCCCGCGGCAGTGACACAGCTCACCAGCAGTGGAAGCAACGACGACATCGTGAGGTCTATCATAAGCACCTCGAGCACGAACACCAGCCCCGCTATAGGGGCCTTGAAGATGCCTGCTATAGCCCCCGCCGCTCCGCAACCCACGAGGAGCATAAGCTGCCGCCTGTCCATGCGGAAGAGCCTGCCAAGGTTGCTGCCTATGGCGCTGCCCGTGAGCACGATGGGAGCCTCCGCGCCCACCGACCCGCCGAAGCCTATGGTTATTGCCGACGCTATAAGTGACGACCAGCAGTTGTGCGCCTTGATGGAGCTTTGCTTCCTGGCTATGGCAAAGAGTATCTGCGTGACACCGTGGCTGATGTTGTCCCTTACGACACGGCGGATGAAGACTGAGGTCAACCAGATGCCCACGACAGGATATATAAGGTAGAGCAGGTTAGAGTGGGTGACCGAGAACTGGTTGGTGAGCAGGTCGCGGATTACCTCTATGATCCACTTGAGCAGCAAGCCTGCCAAGGCCGTAAGCACACCTACAATCAAGGCCAGAAGCAGCATGAAGCGGTTCTCCTTGAAGTTATGTCGCC
>JAJPZF010000232.1 GCA_021204545.1 Prevotellaceae bacterium | reverse complement strand
CCTGCCTCAGCTCGTACGTCACGTCGTAGTCGAGGGCGGTGAAGTAAGCCTTGTTCATCACCTCTATCGTGCCGTTAAGGGTGTCCGTCAGAGCGACCCTGACATCTTGCAGCACCTTCTTCACCTCGTAGTACTGGGGCTTCGGCGTAAGGTCGGGCAGAAGGATGCCGTTCATGCAGAACATCCCGTCGTTAGGCCAGTCGCCGTGGTCGCCGCCGTAGCCGAAGTATCTCACGCCCTCGGGCGTGTAAGCGTCGATAGCCTGGTCGACCCAGTCCCATATAGCCCCGCCGCAGAAGAAGTCGCTCGTCTCCATCGCCTCCCAGTAGTCGGAGAAGTTGCCCAGCGAGTTGCCCATCGAGTGAGCGAACTCGCTTATGTGGAAGGGATACTTAACGTTGGCGTTGCCTTTCGCCACGTTCTGCACCCACGCCACGGAGGGGTATTGGTTGCTGCCAAGGTCAACGTTGCGCCAGCCGTTGTCAGTGTCCCGCTCGTATTGTATGGGGCGGCTCGTGTCGAACGCCCTGATAGCCTCCGCCGCTCTCACGAAGTTGTCGCCGGGTCCTGCCTCGTTGCCAAGGCTCCATATCACTATGCTCGGGTGGTTGATGTGTGCGTGCGTCATCTCCATGTTCCTTGCCACGTGGGCGGCTTCCCACTCCTTGGGGTGCGAGAGCGAGGCACTGCCGTAGTAATACTCGTGGCTCTCTATGTTGCACTCATCCTCAAGGTAGAGCCCGTACTTGTCCGAGAGGTAGTACCAGTAAGGGTCGTTGCTGTAGTGCGACAGGCGCACGTGGTTCAGGTTCGCCCTCTTCATAAGCATCACTTCCCGCTCCATCTGCTCGCGCGTTATGGCGTGTCCCGTTGAGGGGTTAGTCTCGTGGCGGTTCACTCCCTTAAGCTTCACCGTCTTGCCGTTAACGTAGAAGTATCTGCCTGCCAGTCCGTACTCGTCGTCCTCAGCCTCCGTGTCGCGTATCTCAACGGTGCGTATGCCGAAGTAGGTGCTGACGCGGTCTGTCGCCCTGCCCTTCTTGTCGGAGAGCGTGGCAACCAAGACGTAGCGGTAAGGCTCTTCCGCGCTCCACAGCCTCGCGCCGTCTATCGTCATCTCGGCAGTGCCCTCGCGGGTCTTCAGGGAAGCCACCCTCTCGCCAGTCTCGTCGGAGTAGAGCCTCACAGGGTAGACATCGTAGGTGAGCTGCCAGTCCGAAGCCTTCTTGCCAGTGAGGCTACGCACCTCAGCGTCTATCTTCAGCGTTGCCCCGTTGCCCTCAATCTTTGTGGTTCGCACCGCAAGGTCGCGTATCTCTACTGGTGGCGTGCTGCTGAGGTAAGTGCTTCGTATGATGCCTGGCAGGCGGAACATGTCCTGGCTCTCGATGAACGAGCCGTCGCAGCTGCGGTACACCTCCACCGCCACCACCTGCTCCTCCCGCTTCTTGTCGAGGAAGGGCGTTATGTTGAAGCTTGCTGTGTTGCGGCTGTTCTTCGAGAAGCCAACGTAGTGACCGTTAATCCAGAGGTAGAAGAACGAGTCGACGCCGTCGAAGTTGATGAACACCTGCCTGCCCGCCCAGTCTCTCGGAAGGCTGAACGTGCGGCGGTAGGAGCCGACCTCGTTGCGGTCCTTGTAGGTGGTCCACTGTGTTGGCGGGGTGCGCATCACGCCGTTTCGCCAGTCTCCCTCCTTCACCTCGTGGTAGAAGATGACGGGCTGGTTCACGTAGATAGGCACTCCGTACTTCATCGTGCCGTCCTTCCGCAAGCCTTGCACGTTCCAGCAGCCGGGCACCTCTATGTCGTCCCAGGCAATGTCGTCGAAGTCCGCCTGCCAGAACGCCGAGTCCCTCTGGCTTGGCGTGGGAGCCCAGCTGAACTTCCAAGTGCCGTCGAGGCTTTCGTAGTACTTGCTTCCGTCGGGCAGTACCCTGAGCGCCTCCTCGTCCGTCGGGAAGTGGAACATATAGGCGCTGGGCTGCTCCTTGTTGAGTGCAAGACTTTCGGGCGACTGCCACTCGTCCCCCCGTGGGGCGGCCGCTTTCCCGTACTCGAAGCCTTGCAGAGCGTCTGCCGAGGCACCTAAGGAGAGGCAGGCGAAGAGGGTTATAAGGATGGTCTTCATTGTCGTTGGGTTAGGGGTTAATACTGCGTGCAAATATAGCGAAATCTCTCTTTTGCCCATAGGCAACGCCCCTTTTCTGCCTTAAATGCCCTATCTTTGCACACGAGTTTTGACAAGCGTAACCATCAAACATTATAACCACTATGAAAAAGCTTCTTCTCTCCCTCTTTTTTGCGCTGGGCTCGCTCTCGGCAGCCTATGCCGCCAAGGTCACCGTCGTCACTGTGGAGCGACCTCTCTTCGGCTTCACCCGCATAGTGAACGACTGTCCCTACGACATCCACTTCTACGAGAGCGACGACTATATGGTCAGGGTCGTTGCCCGGCAGAACGATGTGAACTACATCTACACCGTGCTTAGGGACAACGAGCTGCGCCTTGTCACCTCTCCCAACCACAAGTTCAAGGGAAATCCTTATGTTGAGATCTACTGCCCGCCCGAGATGCTCCTCGAGTACACCGGCACGGGGGCGGGAAGCTTCATAGCCATGACAGCCATCAACCTGCTGAACACCATCTTCGAGATAACGGGGGCGGGCAACGTGCATCTGGGCATCGTGAAGGCAAAGAACCTCGACCTGCGCTCCCACGGCTCGGGCAACATCAACCTCAACAGGCAGTCCGTCATCGAGAAGCACACCATCAGCCAGAAGGGGACGGGCAAGGTGAACTTCCAGGCTAACCCGCCCTCGCCAAACGCTCCCGTAAACGGTGCCTCACGCTCTTCCGCAACCCGCAGCAGGACTTCCACGTCCACCAGCAAGCCTTCCACCAACAGCTCCACCGCGAGCAAGCCTTCCACCAACAGCTCCACCACGAGCAAGCCCTCAGGCACTTCAACCAGCAAGCCCTCGGGTACGTCCACCAGCAAGCCATCAGCGGGCACTTCAACCAGCAAGCCATCAGCGGGCAGCTCCTCTACCAGCAAGCCCTCCACCTCAACCTCTTCAAGCGGCAAGACAAGCACCACAGGGCGCAGCTCAAGCACCACCAGCCGCACCATCTCCACCTCCCGCAAGTCATCCAACTCTACCAGAAAGACCTCCCCACCAACCATCAAGACATCCTCGACAAGCAGGACTACCACCTCAAGCGGAAGCAAGTCCACCTCAAGCTCC
>JAJPZF010000151.1 GCA_021204545.1 Prevotellaceae bacterium | reverse complement strand
GCACGCCAGCGTCGCGCACCTCCTTCACGATGTCTCGCTGAAGGAGAGCCTCAACTCCCTCTTTCGGGTGCAGGTCGCTCTGCGTCCAAAGACCTATCTCCACGCCTTTCGAGCGGGCATAGTCGCCGAACTCCCGCAGGTTCTCTATGTTGCCGTCCAACGTTTCCGTCTGCCCGTAGCCTGCCCCGTAGCCGTCGTTGGGCAGGAACCAGCCCAAGGGCATATCGTTTTGCTGGTAGCGGTCGATGGCGGCACGGGCGGAGAACTGGTAATTCTCAAGCTCGCCGTTGAGACTTTCCTTGATGCCTCCGTTGTCCGTCTGGCTTTCGCTGTAGGTCTTCCCGTCCTCAAACTCCATGGAGCCAAGGTCGTTCTCGAGCCAGTAGTCACGGTTATAGGCGTTAAGATGCCCTTCGTAGAAGCCGAACTTAGGCAGAAGGACGGGGTTTCCTGTCAGTTGGTAGAAGTCGCCAAACAGAGCCACGTAGCCCGTGTCGAACATAAAGAAGTAGTCGAGATAGTCAGTCTCGTGCGAAAGCACGGTGGTCCCTGGCTCGGTCGCCCCGAAGTCGTACCTCCCCGGTCGGAAAGTGTAAGCCATCACTCCGTAGCCTTCCGTGCTCCAGAAGAAAGGGCAAGGGCTTGCCACACCGCCGTCCACCCAGTTGTTCGTGTTCTCTATCGCTATCGACTTGCCTCGGTGGCTGAAGCGCCCGTTCTGCACGCCGCCGCCGAAGAAGTATTCTTGTGCCGTCTGGCTCAGCCTGAGGGTTGTCTTTCCCCGCTGGAAGTCCGGTGCGGATATGCTGAGCTTGCGCCCGTCCTTGCGGCTCACCTCCAAAGCTCCCGTCGACGTGTCCACCGAAAGCCGCAGCGCGTTTGTGCCAAACTCGTTGCCTTGCACGCTCACACTCACGTCTCTTCGGGGGTTCTCCACAAGGATATTAGCCTCGGGCCGTGCCTCGGGAGGGCGCACCGTGCCTCCCTGCGGGTCGAGGAACAGGCGGAAGATGCCAGGTGCATAGAAGTCAATGTACATCAGGTTGCCGTCCTCGAGCGAGACCTGCACGGTCGTGGGGTTAATCTTCTCCACCCGTTCGGCGCGCGCAAGGCAGCATAGCGGAAACATAAGCAGTAAAAAAGAAATTCTCTTCATAATATTTAGGGCGTTTATTGCAGTCTTTCTCACAAAGATAGAGAAAGAATTGAAAGGGAAAAACAAGTTCGCCTATACTTGCCCTAAAATAAATTTCATACCTTTGCCTTGCTTATACTACAATTGCTTAAGGGAATCACAATGGAACGGAAGCGCATTTTGACCATTTCAGGCATCGTCCTGCTCGCTCTGATTATCGTTTGTGCCTTGGCTTTCCTTATATGGAGGGCGGCGAAGGCGAGAAGTGAGAAGGAAATGGCGAAGGAATATCAGGAGCTGCTGGAGGTGACGAAGCAAGAGACTGAGAATGAATACGAAGACTTCGTGAGGCAGTACCAGGAGTTGCAGACGCAGGTGACCAACGACTCGCTGGTGGCTCAGCTGGAACGCGAGCAGAAGCGCACCCAGGCACTGCTGGAAGAGTTGCAGCGCACTAAGGACACCGACGCCGCCGAGATACTGCGGCTGAAGAAAGAACTGACGACGCTGAGGGAGATACTGCGCAACTACATCGTACAGATTGACTCATTGAACAGCCTCAACCAAGAGCTGACGGCGGAGAACCAGAACCTGCGCCAGGAGAACCAGCAGGCGAACGAGCACATAAGCAACCTCACGTCGGAGAGGGAAGTCCTCTCGGGAAAAGTGGCGATAGCGGCACAACTCGACGCAAGCAATATCAGCGCCGCCGCCTTGAACAAGAAGGGAAAGCAGTGCAACAAGGCTAAAGACGCCAAGCGCTTCCAGATCTCCTTCAACATAGCACGCAACGTGACGGCGCAGACTGGCATGAAGAGCATCTACGTCAACATAACAACCCCAACAGGCTCTGTGCTGACGCAGGGCGGGACATTCCCTTACGAGAACCGCACGCTGAACTACAGCATACGCAAAGACATAGAGTACACAGGCGAGCAGTACAATGTCGTCGTCTACTGGGATGTCAACGAGACGCTCAGCGCAGGCAGCTATCGGGTGGACATCTTCGCTGACGGGCAGAACATAGGCAACTATTCCTTCTCGCTGCAATAACAAGGAAACCTTAAAGACCTTACCATGGAAGCAGTTTTCAGTTATATCATCGGCCTGGGCGCCGCGGTGATGATGCCCATCATCTTCACCATCCTCGGAGTGTGCATAGGCGTGAAGTTCAGCAAGGCTCTGGGGAGCGGCCTTAAGGTCGGCGTGGGTTTCGTCGGGCTTAGCGTGATAACGGGCCTTCTCACGTCCAGTCTGGGCCCTGCCCTTAACGCGGTGGTCGACATCTACCATCTCAATCTTCAGGTCTTCGACATGGGGTGGCCGGCGGCAGCCTCCGTTGCCTACAACACCACGGTAGGCGCGTTCATCATCCCCGTCTGCCTTGGCGTTAACCTTGTCTTGCTGCTCTTGCGCTGCACACGCACCGTGAACATCGACCTCTGGAACTATTGGCATTTCGCGTTCATAGGGGCGGTGGTCTACTTTCTCTCCGACAAGGCGGGCTGGTCCTTCCCCGTGGCGTGGGGTTTCTTCGCCGCAATCATCTGCTATGTCATAACGCTCGCCCTGGCCGACCTTACCGCCAAGCGCTTCCAAGAGTTCTATCCCGGCATGGAAGGCATAAGCATCCCGCAGCCCTTCTGCCAAGGATTCACTCCCTTTGCCATAGTCATCGGCAAACTGCTGGACAAGATACCTGGCTTCGACAAGCTGAACATCGACGCTGAGGGAATGAAACGCAAGTTCGGGCTCTTCGGCGAGCCGCTCTTCCTCGGCGTGATAATAGGACTGATCATCGGCTGCCTCGCCTGCAAGAACGGGCAGGAGCTGGTCGACAACATACCTGCCACCCTCGGACTTGGCATTAAGATGGGAGCCGTCATGGAGCTGATTCCCCGCATAACCACGCTGTTCATCGAGGGACTTAAGCCTATAAGCGACGCCACGCGCGAGCTGATAGCCCGCAAGCTCGGCAAGAACGCGGAGCTTTACATAGGCATGTCGCCCGCCTTGGTCATAGGGCATCCCACCACTCTCATCGTCAGCCTCCTGCTAATGCCTGTCACGCTGGTGCTGGCCGTCGTGCTGCCCGGCAACCAGTTCCTGCCTTTAGCCTCGCTGGCGGGCATGT
>JAJPZF010000170.1 GCA_021204545.1 Prevotellaceae bacterium | reverse complement strand
GGAAGAAGTTAGCCCTCAGGCTCTTCGACTGGTAGCTTGCCCCCTGCGTCTGAAGGGCGGCTATGGCCATCTGCTTGTTCTGCCTCAGGGCGAGGTCGCAGCACTCGTTGAGGGTGAGCGTGTCACCTTGCGCCCGGCTTAGGGCAGCGAGGCAGAGGAGCGAGGCTATTAAGGTTAGGCGTCTCATTGCCGGGCGGAGGGCTTGATGTGGAAGAAGAGGGCGAAGAGCACGGGCAGGAACAGGAGGGTGACGACGGTGGCGAAGAGCAGCCCGCCCATTATGGCAGCTGCAAGGGAGCCGAACATGTCGTCGCCGAGCAAGGGTATCATACCGAGTATGGTGGTGAGCGAGGCCATCATGACGGGTCTGAGCCTGCTCTGCGCGCTGTTGAGCAAGGCGTCCGTAGGGCTTGACCCTTGCCTAAGCTCCAGCGTTATCTCGTCCATCAGCACGATGCCGTTCTTGATGAGCATGCCCATAAGCCCCAGCGTACCGACGATGGCGACGAAGTTGAACACCTTGCCCGTGAGGAGCATCACAGCCACAACGCCCACCAGTATCATAGGCAGGCAGCAGAAGATGACAAGGGGCTTGCGGTAGTCCTTGAAGAGCATGATGAGGATGGCCACCATAAGGATGACGGCAAGGGGGAAGCCACGGAAGAGGTACTTCATGGAGCGTGTGCTTGCCGCCCGCTCGCCTTGCCAACGGAGGCTGTAGCCCTCGGGCAGCGGTATCGCCTCTATCCGACGGGCGATGGCTTGGCGTGCCTTCTCCGTCTCCACGCCAGGGGAGGGAGAACACTGCACACGCTGGCTGCGCTCTCCGTTGTAGCGAGGCACTACGGGGTCTTCCCACGAGATGGACACCGCCTTGCTCACCTGCCCCAGAGGGGTGCTGCCCATTATGGCTTCCACAAGGTCGTCGCGGCTTAGCGTGCCTGACGAGAGCCTCGCCATCGTCTCCTCGGAAAGCAGCCCTTCGAAGGAAGGCAGCGAGGTGAAGACCTGCGTGGCAGCCAAGTCCTCCACGGGCTTGCCCTCCGATTGGCAGCTCTTAAGGTAGACGGTGTTGCGGTGCTCCCCCTCGTAGAACGAGCCTATGGGTATGCCGCCCGTGGCAGTGAGCAGGGACAGACTGACATCGCCGCGGCTAAGCCCAAGCGAGCGTGCCGCAGGCTGGTCATACTCAATGGTGAGCAAGGGGACTGGAGGCTCCCAGTCCGTCGTGGGGAGGCACACCTCAGGGGTGCGTCGCACGATGGCGGTGGCGCTGTCGGCAAGCTGGTGAAGAACCTTAGGGTCGGGTCCGCAGAACTGCGCCTCGATGGGGTACTTCTTGAACATCAGGTTGTAGCGCTTCAGCTTGACGTATGCGTCGGGGTAAGCGTCGGAGAGGTGTGCCTGTATCTCGTCTATGTTGCGCTCGAGGGCTTTGGGCGAGGTGAAGTCAACGATTAGCTCCCCGTAGGAGAGCGAGGGGTTGGCTATGCTCCGCACAAGGTTGTAGCGCCCCGGCGTGCCGCCTGTGGAGATGGCGACGTGCGTCACCTCCTCCCTCGTGCGAAGGTATGCCTCTATCTCCCTCAGGTCTCGCTCCACACGGGTGTAGTTCGTCCCCTCGGGCAACTTATACTCCACGTACAACTGGTCGTACACCATATCGGGGAAGAAGCCTTGCTTCGTGTACCTGTAGCCCACAAGGGAGAGCAGCAGCAGTATCACCATAGACACGACGAAGCCCCAGCGGTGCCTTAAGCCAAAGAGGAGGGAAGCCCTGAGCGCCTTGTACACCTTGCCATTGTACATCGGCTTGCCCTCGCTTGTCGCTGCCGCCTTGGGGAGCAGGCGGTTAGCCATAAGAGGCACGTGGGTGAGGGCAAGCACCCAGCTGAGCAGGAGCGACACTGCAAGCACGACGAAGAGGTCGTGAGTGTAAACCCCAGCCGTGTCGGGCGACAGATAGATGGGAAGGAAGGCGATGATGGCTATCAGCGTGGCGCCAAGCAGGGGCATTGCCGTCTGCCTCCCTATGGCGGTGAGTGCCTCCTGCCGAGGCTTGCCCGCCTTCAGGTCCACAAGGATGCCGTCAACTATCACGATGGCATTGTCAACAAGCATACCCATTGCAAGCACGAAGGCAGCGAGGGACACCCTCTGCATCGTGCCGCCCGTGAGCTGAAGCACGAGGAACGAGCCGAAGACTGTCACTATTAGGCTTATGCCTATTATCACGCCGCTGCGCAGACCCATCGCCAGCATCAGGATGACGACGACGATGGCAACCGACTCTATCAGGTTAAGGACGAACGAGCCAAGCGACTGCGTCACACGCTCGGGCTGGTAGAACACCTTGTGCGTCTCCATCCCCAAGGGCAGACGACTGCACTCAAGCTCTGACAGCCTCTTCTCCACGGCTCTGCCCACCTTCACGATGTCCGCCCCGTGCGCAGCCGCCACGAGTATGCCTATCGCCCGCTGCCCGTCGTATAAGAATTGGTTACGGACAGGCATCTCGTGGCTCTTTTCTATGCGGGCTATGTCCCTCAGCCTAAGCTGGTCGTCGCTGTGTCCTTGTATAATCATCGCCCCTATGTCCTCAACGGTGCGGAACTTGTCGCTCACCGTCACCCTCACCCGCATGTCCCCGCCACCGAAGTAGCCTGCGTAGGTCGTCTGGTTCTGCTGGTTAAGGGTGGCGAACACCTCCGCTGGCTTCACCCCGAGCGTGGCCATACGTTCCTCGAGCAGCGTGATGTCTATGCTCTCCTCCCTCTTCCCGTAGAGCGAGACACGCTCAACGCCCTCCACCTCTTGCAGCTCCCGCTCGAGAAGCTCAGCGTAGTCGTACAGCTCCCGCTCGCTCTGCCCGTCGCCCGTCAGGGCGTAGAAGATGCCGAAGAGGTTGCCGAAGTCGTCCTTCACCATCGGCTTGCCCGCGCCCGAGGGGAGGGAAGCCTCGGCGTCGCCCACCTTGCGGCGAAGCAAGTCCCACTGCTGCTCCACCTCGTCGTCGGGCACGGTGCTTAGCAGCTCCACCTGAATGAGCGACACGTCGTTGTAGGAGTAGCTCTCCACGTTGTCCAGCCCGCCCATAGTGCGTATGCTCTTCTCCAGCACGTCCGTCACCTCCATCTCCACCTGATGGGCAGACGCTCCGGGGTACGCCGTCACCACGAGGGCGAGCTTCACCTTCACCTCAGGGTCTTCGAGCTTGCTCATCTCGTACGACGAGTACGCTCCCCCGGCAAGCAGCACCGCCACAAGGAAGTATATCAGCTTCTTGTTGCGGAAAGCCCAAGAGCTCAGGTCGAAGCTCATAACAGCCCTCCCACGTTGGTCTCGCTCTCCCTCGCCATCGGGCGTACCTGCTCCCCGTCCCTCACGTGGTGAACGCCCGAGCTCACCACCTCGTCGCCTGCCTTAAGAGAAGGGGAGGAGACGAGGCTCGTGCCGTCGCTCAGCAGCCTTCTGACCGTCACAGGCACGCTGTGCACCGTGCTGTCCTTAGGGCTGAAGAGCAGGAGGCTGCACCTTCCTCCCTCCTCAAGGATAGCCTCGGTAGGCACAGGGTAAGCCTCCTGCTCGCTTGCCCGCAGGTGTATGCTTACGGTAGTGTTCATCCCCGGCGCGGGCAAGGGTCCCTCGCCCGTCTCAAGCCTTAGGCGCATAGTGTAGAGTTGGTTGGCGTTTGCCTTGGGTGCTATGCCTATGGGACTCAGCTCGTAGGTCTGCCCAGGGTAAACGTCGAAGGCGCAGCTGAAGGCACTGAACTCCGAGCGGCGGGCGTAGTCAGCTGCCGAGAGGCTTATCTCCACCTCAGGGGCGTCGGTGCTAATGAGCGTCAGGACAGGGCTGCCCGCACCCACCGTCTCGTGCGCCTCCCTGAGACGCTTCTGCACGCAGCCAGTGAAGGGTGCCGTGAGCCTTGTGTACGACAGCTCGTCTTGGCTGTGCCTAAGCTTAGCCTCCATCTGCCTCAGCCCGTAAACAGCCTTGTCGTAGGCATTGGCCGTAGTGCCGCTGTCACGGTAGAGAGCCATCACCCTCTCCGCCTCCGCCTTCACCTGCCGGTACTCCGCCTCCGTAGCTTGCAGCTGCACCTCGTAGTCGCCAGGGTCAAGCTCCGCCAAGAGCTGCCCCTTCGCTACCCGTTCCCCCTCCTTAGGGAGCATACGCCGGATGGTGCCGCTCACCCTGAAGGCGAGCGACACGTCCTCCTTAGGCTTCACCCTGCCGGGGTATTGCAAGACCTCCCGCCCCTCCTGAGCGGCCAGGGTCGTCAGCCTTACCGCCTGCGCCCTTCGCTCCTGCTTGCCGCCGCCCCCGCACGAGGCGAGCAGCACTGCCACAGCAAGGCAAGCCAGCCTAAAGTATACAGTCTTCATAACGTTCACTCCTTGGTCATCACGGGCGCAAAGGTAGAGGCTTCCCCGCGACTGTTAAAGACCTAAAGTTGCGATTAACCGCACAATTTGTACGCTGGCTGCCCGTAGGGGTATTGCGTGGCTGCCCTGTGCCTTTGGCGATCTCGCTTCGCGAGATATTCGTTGCCCTTTGGAGAGCTTGCCAGCTCTCGCGCTCGGCAAAGCTGGAAAGCGAACTTTGCCTTTGGCGATCTCCCCTGCGCTCGGAAGAGCAAGCAAGCTTGCTCTGTCTCTCGCTTTTGGTCGATTCCGCTCTGCTCTCGCTCATGGTCGATGGCCTTTGGCGATCTCCCCATCGCTCGGCAAAGCTGGAAAGCGAGCTTTCCGCTCTGCTCTCGCTCATGGTCGATTGGGTCGCCACGCCCTTTAGTTGCCCCGCCATATCCGCATAACGCGGGAGCGGACGATGCCCACGTCGAGGAGCGTCACGCCCAAGAGGTAGACGAGCGTTAGCAGCAGCGTGGGCAGCAGCGAAGCGCCGCCGAGGCCGATGTTCTCGAGAGCCTCGCTCCAGAGCCCGCGTGAGAGCAGGGCCAATGACAGGGACACGAGGGTGACGACGACGTTAGCCACAGTGACCAGCAGCTCGTAATAGCGCGCCACCTCCCGTGGGCGGTAGCCAAGGAGCATGAGGAAGCGAAGCTTGTCGCGGCTCTTCTGCAGGAGCAGGAAGACGCTAAGGATGAGAATGAAGATGGCCAAGGCGCATATCACTATGCCGCCTGAGGCAACCACGGCGGACACTATGCCGAGGAAGCTGGAGAGCCTGCCCGCGTCCTGCTTGTCGCCCGCCATCTCGATGCCGTGCTCTGTGAGATAAGCCTTCATGTCGGAGGCTGCGAGGGGGTCCACCTCCACTATCAGTCTCGAGGCAGGAGGCTCGGTGCCGTCGCCGTAACGCTCGTTAGCCCAGTCCATGAAGCTCTGCGGCACGGCGATGGTGTTGAGGCGGGAGCTGAAGCCCACGATGCCCGCCTTGAAGGTCTCCGGCTGCCCCGCCTTGCCCGTGAGCCTCAGCGTTATGGGCACAGCGCCTATTACCTGCTCGCTCAGCTGCGGAAGCCCCTGCGGGATGGCGAAGCCGAAGTTGTAGAGCGTGAGGTAGTCCTTGCACAGGATGATAGGCACAAAGCCCTCTGAGGGCGAGAAGCTCCAGCCGCGGGGCTTCACGTCGAAGAACTCGTCGGGCACTGCCTCAAGGAACATATAGGAGGACAACCCCTTGCCTCCCATGCTCAACGACCCGTTGACGGCGAACTGCGAGGCGGTGAAGCGCCCTGTCTTCCTCACCCAAGGCTGCTCGGAGAGGTCGTCTATCTCCTGCTCGGAGAAGGAGACGGGGGTGAAGCCCACGCCCTCCACCTTCTTCGAGAGCACCACGTAGTCGGTGGAGAAGAACTCGTCCTCGCCCGACGTGTCGTTCCTGCTGTCGCAGAAGAAGAGCACGCCTATCAGCACTACCGTCAGCCCCACGACGTTGGCAACGGCATACCCGATGAGCTGCCCCTTCGACAGGTTGCGGCTAAGCAGGCTCCACACATCGCTCCTCGTCTTCATAGCTGTATCACAACGGCGTTGTCTATCCGCAAGGGGTTGCCCACAGAGGTTGTCACGATGCCCGCCCCTTGCCTCGTCGCCTCCTCCTCCACGATGGAGGCAGCTATAAGGTTGTTCGTCTGGTCGAGGTGGCTCACCGGCTCGTCGAGCAAGAGGAAGTCGAAGGGCTGGCACACCGCCCTCACTATCGCCACCCTCTGCTGCTGACCCACGCTGAGCAGCCCTACCCTCTCCCGCGCCTTCTCCCTTATGCCGAGGCGCTCGAGCAGGGAGAGCATCTCCTCTTCTGTCTTATAGTCGGTGAGGCGGTTCTTAAGCTGAAGGTTCTGCATCACGCTTAGCTCGGGGAAGAGCCTAAGCTCTTGGGGAAGCAGGGCAAGGTGGCGTGTGCGAAGCTCACACCAGTCCTCCACGCTCAGCCGTCGGCTCTCCTCTGCGTCGAAGAGTATCTGCCCAAGGTAGTCCGTGCGGTTGCCGTAGATGAAGCTAAGAAGGGACGACTTGCCCCCGCCCGACTCCGCCTGTATGCACACACGGCAGCCCCTCGTCAGCCTAAGTTCCCCGCTAAGCCACACCTCGGACTGCCTTATCCTCTCCGTCTCCTCCATCCCCCTGAACACACAGGGAAGCAGCCCTCTCAGGCTTATCTCTTCCATAACCTTAATCCCAGTCATCCTCCGCCGCCACAGTGTCAAGGGCGACATCATCAAAGTCGTAGTCGTAGTCATAGTCGCCGCCGCCGAGCAGCTCCTCCAGCTCGTCTGGGCGGCTCGCCATCCTGAGGCACGCCCGCGCCACCTTCTCCACGATGCCAGCGCCCTTGCCCCCGTCCATGCCAAGGACAAGGCTCAGCTCCAGCTCCTCAGCGTCGAGGCTCAGCTCCAGCTCCACCCCGCCGTCCAGCCCCAAGTCTTCCGCAAGGGGGTTGCCCTTGCCAAGCACCGCGGCTACGGTGGACATGCTCTTGCCGAAGTCCACGCTCTTCACCGCCGGGTTCTCGCCCTTCTTGCTTATCGGACGGTTAGAGAGCACCACCACGTTGTCCTTCGCCTCGGCGTATATGCTCCCAACAGTGGGGATGGTGACCGACAGCCCCGAGGAGGTGCCGTCGTAGTCAATGCCTCCAGCCTCGAGCAGTCCCTCAAGGTCGCTGAGAAGCCCCTTCGCCTTGCCCTCCTTCGTCTCGCACACTATCGTGAGGGGCACCTCCTCCATAACGCCCCTGCCTTCCTTGGCCTTCTTAACAGAGGAGAGACCGTTAGCCAGACCCACGCCTATCGCCATCGTGCCGTCCAGCCTGCCCAGGTAAGACGACACTGCCGACAGCGCCGCCCTGTCGCTCCTCGTCAGCTCCGCCATCTCCGCCACCACGTCAAGGCACTCGTCCAAGTCCACGTCCTTGAGGCTCAGGGCAGCCACAAGGAACTCATCCTTGCCCAGGTAGGAGAGAGCGTCGGGGTTCACCTTAGCGCCCAAGTCCACAAGACCGCCCTTGCCGGCATACTTCCTCGGGCTGCCGTCCTCGTCGTAGAGCCTAAGCCTTACCTTCGCCTCGCCCTCACAGAGGTCGCCCTTAAGGCACACCACACCGTCGAGCGCCTCTACCAGCTTCGAGGGGAAACCCTTGTCCCTCATGTCCTGCCTCACGCCTTGGGGAACGCGGAAGGCAGCACCCGCCGCGTTGCCCTTCGTGATGTACTTCGCGTAGCCCGTCTTCGAGAAAGGACTCTCCTTCGCCTCCGATATCATGCGCCCCAGCGTACGCTCAGCGTCGAACAAAGAGCCTGCCCACACACTCTCTATCCAATAGGCGTACTTCCCGTTCACCGCGATGTAGCCGTAGTCGTTGTAAGAGGGGTCATACGTCGACTCGTACACCGTCTTCCTGTAGTACTTCACGCCCTCGTCCTCACGCGTCTTTCGGAAGCCCTCGCCCTTGATGGCCTTAAGGAACTTGTCTGCGTCGCTAAGGGCGAAGACCACGATGGGGCGCTCGTCCCTGTAGCTCATACTGAGGGCGCAAGCCTCAAGCTCTATGCCACTACGCTTTAGCAGCGACCTCAGCTCGTCCACATCCTCCATAGCCCCCTCGCCCAAGGCGTCCCTCAGGTAAGAGGGGAGCTTCACATCCTGGCCGTTTACCTTAAAACCTGCCGACTCCAGCACTGCCTTCGCGTCTCCCACAACCACCATGTCAACATCCTCGGGTATCTGCCCCAGCAGCTCCTGCATCTTGTTCTGCCTCGAGCAGCCAGCGAGCGACAGGGCCGCACAGAGGCAGAGGCACGTTCTCAATAGTATCTTCTTCATTCGACTGAGCTTTATATCAGTTATCATACTCCGAAAGCTTGCGCCCGCAAAGTTACACAATTCCCGCGTAAAGTATAGGCTAAGGACCGTTACTTGCCTAAGCTACCCTTCGTCACGCCGGTAATACCATCGTCACACAACCCCACGGGTGGGGGTGTCCTGAACCCCACGGGTGGGGGTGTCCTGAACCCCACGGGTGGGGTTGTTCGGTTCCTGTATAGTACCTTTCACGGTCCCTCTATAACACCTATCATGGTTCCCATTATACCATCGCCAGGCAACCCATTGCGATGGGTTGTCCTGCGCCCCTTATACCAGCGCAACGATAACTAAAGAGGCTCGACAACACACGGTCGCCGAGCCTCAATATAATATAATGTATAGGGAAGAGCTGCCTTTCTACTTGTCGAGCAGCAGACTCATTATCTCGCAGGCGGCCTTGGCCACCGACGTGCCGGGGCCGAAGATGGCGGCCACTCCCGCCTCAAAGAGGAAGTCGTAGTCCTGCGCGGGGATAACGCCCCCGGCTATGACCATGATGTCGTCCCTGCCGAGCCGCCTCAGCTCCTCTATGAGCTGGGGGACGAGGGTCTTATGCCCAGCGGCAAGCGAACTCGCCCCCACAACGTTAACGTCGTTCTCCACAGCCTCGCGGGCAGCCTCGGCGGGCGTCTGGAAGAGCGGGCCCATGTCAACGTCGAAGCCGCAGTCGGCATAACCCGTAGCCACCACCTTGGCACCACGGTCGTGCCCGTCCTGCCCCATCTTAGCCACCATTATGCGCGGTCGCCTGCCCTCCTTGCGGGCATACTCCTCGGTGAGACGGCAGGCTTCCTCGAAGTCCTTGTCGCTCTTGCTTTCCTTGCTGTACACTCCTGATATCGTCCTTATGATTGCCTTATACCTGCCCACAACCTCCTCGCAGGCGTCGCTTATCTCGCCTAAGGTAGCACGATGCCCCGCAGCCTTCACGGCAAGCTCCAGAAGATTCTTCTCGCTCTTCTTGCCCTCGTTGAACTCACGCACGCACTCCGTTATCTCCCTTAGGTCAGCCCTTACCTGCGCCTCGTCCCGCTCGCCGCGCAGCTTGGCGAGGTTCTCCTCCTGCTCCTTGCGCACTGCCGTGTTGTCTATCTCAAGGATGTCGATGGGGTCCTCGTGGTCGAGGCGGTACTTGTTCACGCCCACTATGGTCTGCACGCCCGAGTCTATGCGGGCCTGTGTGCGGGCGGCAGCCTCCTCTATGCGCATCTTGGGCAGCCCCGTCTCTATGGCCTTAGCCATGCCGCCCAGTTTCTCTATCTCCTGGATGTGCTCCCACGCCTTGTGGTACAGCTCCTGAGTGAGCTTCTCCACGTAGTAAGAGCCTGCCCACGGGTCGATGTGCTTGCACACCTGCGTCTCGTTCTGTATGTATATCTGCGTGTTGCGTGCTATGCGGGCGGAGAAGTCGGTGGGAAGCGCGATGGCCTCGTCGAGGGCGTTGGTGTGGAGCGACTGGGTGTGCCCCAGCACTGCCGCCATAGCCTCGATGCAGGTGCGCCCCACGTTGTTGAAGGGGTCCTGCTCAGTGAGCGACCAGCCTGATGTCTGCGAGTGCGTGCGCAGTGCCATCGACTTGGGGTTCTTCGCACCGAAGCTCTTCACTATCTTCGCCCACAGCAAGCGCCCTGCCCTCATCTTTGCTATCTCCATGAAGTGGTTAACGCCTATAGCCCAGAAGAAGGACAGGCGGGGGGCGAAGGCATCCACGTCGATGCCTGCGTTGATGCCCGTGCGCAGGTAGTCTATGCCGTCAGCCAGGGTGTAGGCAAGCTCTATGTCCGCCGTGGCTCCTGCCTCCTGCATGTGGTAGCCTGAGATGGAGATGCTGTTGAACTTAGGCATCTTCTGGCTTGTGAACTCGAAGATGTCGGCTATGATCTTCATCGAGAACGAGGGGGGATAGATGTAGGTGTTCCTGACCATGAACTCCTTCAGGATGTCGTTCTGTATCGTCCCCGCCATCTCCTCCAGCTTAGCTCCCTGCTCCAGCCCTGCGTTGATGTAGAAGGCAAGCACGGGCAGCACCGCCCCGTTCATGGTCATCGAGACGGACATCTTGCTCAAGGGGATGCCGTCGAAGAGCACCTTCATGTTCTCAACAGAGCAGATGGACACGCCCGCCTTGCCCACGTCGCCTACCACACGCTGGTTGTCGGGGTCGTAGCCACGATGCGTGGGGAGGTCGAACGCCACGGACAAGCCCTTCTGCCCTGAGGCGAGGTTGCGGCGGTAGAAGGCGTTGCTCTCCTCAGCCGTCGAGAAGCCTGCGTACTGACGGATAGTCCATGGGCGGAAGGGGTACATCATACTGTAGGGACCACGCAGGTAAGGGGGAATGCCCGCCGCGAAGTCGAGGTGTTCCATTCCCTCAAGGTCTTCCTTGGTGTATACTGACTGAATGTCTATCTGCTCAGGAGTTTTCCAGTTGGCGGTTATGCCTTGCTCCCTTTGCCACTGCTTGCCGTCCTTCGCCTCTATGCCGGCGAAGATGTCTATTTGGTTGAATGTCTTGCGTGCCATAGCCTTAGATGCCCAATTTATTGTTAAACTCTCTCAGTGTCTTCAACTGGTCAACACGTACGTGGATGAAGTTCTCTATCCCTGCCGCCCGAAGCTCCTCGCTGCAGGCGGGGTTGCCTGCCACCACGAACATAGCCCTGCCGTCGAGGTACTTGAATGCCGGGATGGCGTAGGTGGCGTACTCGTCGTCGCTCGAGCAGATCACCACGATGTCCGCCTTTGCCTCGAGGGCTTTGTCCACGCCCTCTTCCACGGTCCCGAAGCCGAGGTTGTCAACCACTGTGTAGCCTGCCGCGCGCAGGAAGTTGCAGCTGAACTGCGCCCTTGCCTGCCTCATGGCGAGGTTGCCTATCGTCAGCATAAAGGCAACTGGCACCTTCTCCGCCTTCTCGGTGTGCAGGCGCAGAGCCTCGAAGTCACTCGCAAGGCGTGTCTCCTTGATGGCGGGTATGCCTGAGGTCTCGCTCTCGCACTTGCAGCATTGCGCCATCGGGGTCTTGCCCTCGCTCGTCTCTGTGAAGTTGGGGAACTGGTTCGTGCCGAGCAGGAACTCACGGCTGCGTCCCGCATTGGCGTGGCGCGCCGCGTTCGTGTCGTTGATGACGGTCTGCACCTTGCCTGCCTTTGTCAGGGCAAGGAAGCCGCCCTCTTCCTCAACGCTGAGGAAGAGCTTCCACGCCTGCCGGGCGAGAGCCTCGGTAAGCTTCTCTATGAAGTAAGAGCCGCCGGCAGCGTCCACTATGCGGTCGAAGTGGCACTCGTCCTTCAGCAGCAGCTGCTGGTTGCGCGCTATGCGCTCGGCGAAGTCAGTCGGGGTCTCGTAGGGCGTGTCGAAGGGGGTGACCACAATGCTCTCCACTCCGCCAAGGGCTGCGCTCATAGTCTCCGTCTGCGAGCGAAGCAGGTTGACGTACGAGTCGAAGAGTGTCTGGTTGAAGGTGGTGGTGCGCGCCGTGACGTGCATCTTGGCGCTCTCCTTATCCGTGGTGTACTCCTTGACAATGTCAGACCAGAGCAAGCGTGCGGCACGGAGCTTTGCTATCTCCATGAAGTACACGCCGCCTATGCCGAGGTTGAACTTGATGCTCCTTGCCGCCGCCTCGGGGGCTATGCCTGCCTCGGTGAGCAGGTGCAGGTACTCGACAGCCCAGGCGAGGGCGTAGCCGAGCTCTTGGTAGCTGTACGCCCCTGCGTCGGTCAGCTTGTAGGCATTCACGGCTATGGCTCTGAGCTTGGGGAAGCCAGCCAGTGTCTCAACGATGGTCTTTGCCTCGCTGAGCAGCTCGCTTGTGTCCTTGCCGCGGGTCAGCATCTTCTCCAGCGGGTCGAAGGCAATAGAGCCTTCCACCTTCTCGGGGTCCGCTCCTTTCTTCTCAAGGTAAGCCACCAGCAGCCTTGCGAGCTCAGCCGTCTTGCGCTGGCAGGTCTGGAAGTTAAGCTCTACGCACTCCACGTGGATGCCCTCGAGCAGTGTCTCGAGGAAGTCTGCCGACACCTGCTCGCGGGGGATGACGAAGCCCAGGCTGTCAACACCGCGGTTGAGCAGGTCGAGTGCCTTGGCGTTAGCCTCCTTGGCGTCTTGGCAGACGATGTCCTGCCTCACACGCCACTCGTTGCTCGCTGCCTTGTTGCCCCTTAGGTAGGGGAACTCCCCGGGCAGCGCATTCACAAGGGGAAGCTCAGCGACGTCCTCACGCCTGTAGAACGGCTCCATCGAGAACCCCTCGTTGGTTCTCCACACCATCTTCTTCTGATAGTCAGCTCCCTTCAGGTCGGCAAGGATCTTGTCCATCCACTCTTGCCGCGTGGGGGCTGTGAAGTCAGAGAAAAGCTTTTCTTTCCTGTCTGCCATAATTTAATGAGTATAATGTGTTGTTCTTGTAATACGCCGCGAAGGTACTGCAAGAAATTGATACGGCAAGCTTAAGCTTGCGAAACAAATGCGACCCATAGCGGAGCTTTTGCCGAAGGGGCATAACAAGCGTGGCTGGGGTCGATGGCGTAGCCCGCCCCGAAGGGGTTGTATAGGAAAGCAAGCCGGCAGGCTCTACGCCGCCCGCTCTTAGCCCCTCCCTCAGGGAGGGGTTGGGGGAGGCTGGCGAGCCGGAGAGCTATTCTAAAGGGAACGGAAGGGGCGCAGAGCGCCCCCTCCCCCTGATGAGGGGGGGGGGAGATGCCTCTACTCTTTCGAGAACTTCAGCCCGAGGTAAAGCCCGTCGTACTTGCTCAGCAGGTTGGTCAGGACGCTCGCGCTGCTCACGATGTTGCTCGCCCCGCTGCAGACAGCCTCAACGAGGTCGAGCATCTTGTCCATGCTCATGGCCAGCTGCAGGCTGCCGTTGGAGATGTCGGCGTTGATGCTCAGGTCTTTCTTCAGTATCGTGAAGATGACGTTGCTGTCGTCAACGTCCCACGAGACGCTTATCTTCTTGCCGTCGATGGTGATGGAGCCCGTCTTGTCCTCGTCGAGCTGAAGCACCACAGAGCCCGGCTTGAAGCCTACCTTCTCGAGAAACTCGCTGAGCTTGTCCTCCATCTTGCTCGACGCCACGTCGCCGCCTATCTTGCTCAGGACGTTGTCGCTCTCCATCACGATGCAAGGCTCCGTGTAGTCCCACGTGCCCACAAGATTGTCAACCGTGAGCTTGTTCGCCCCAAGAAGATTGCTCACCAAGCCCGAGACAAGGCTGGAGATGCCGCTCGAGGAGGAGGACG
>JAJPZF010000066.1 GCA_021204545.1 Prevotellaceae bacterium | reverse complement strand
TGTTAGAGAAGCAGTAATCCCTCTCCAGTCTCTATCTTAAAGATCACCTACCTCACCTCTCCCTATATATAAAGGTAGGTAGGTGATCTTATATACTCGCCCCCAAACACCACCCACCTCACCTCTCCCTATATATAAAGGTAGGTAGGTGTTTGCCGCTGGCATGGGGACGGAGAACACGCCTGTCGGGAAGGCTCGGCCGCTGCGCTCGATGTGCCGCGAGACGTGGGCTCTACTTGTACTCCGCCCAGCTCTTTATGGCGAGGTTCTCGAGGCGGAGGGTGCAGAACGCCTGCACGAAGGCGGCAGCGAGCCTGGCGTTGGTTATCAGCGGGATATTGAGGTCAACCGCCGCGCGTCGTATCTTGTAGCCGTTCGACAGCTCGCCTGCCGAGAGATCCTTGGGGATATTCACCACCATGTCTATCTGGTGCTGGTGCATAAGGTCGAGAGCCTGGGGGCGGTCTTGCGTCTCGCTTGGCCAGTATACAAGGGTGCTGTCAATGCCGTTCGCCTTAAGATAGCGGTGCGTTCCGCCAGTGGCGTAGAGCTGGTAGCCGTGATCGAGCAGCAGTCGGGAGGTGTCGAGCAGGTCCGCCTTCTGCTTGGCGTCTCCCGTCGACAGCAAGATATTCTTTGCTGGTATGCGCTGCCCCACAGAGAGCATCGCCTTAAGCAAGGCACTGTTCACGTCGTCTCCCAGACAGCCCACCTCGCCCGTCGAGCTCATGTCAACGCCAAGCACAGGGTCGGCATTCTGCAAGCGGTTGAAGGAGAACTGCGAGGCCTTGATGCCGACGTAGTCAAAGTCGAAGAACGACTTATGCGGCTTCTCCACCTTGAGACCGAGCATAATCTTGGTGGCAAGCTCGATGAGGTTGATCTTCAGTATCTTACTTACGAACGGGAAGGAGCGTGAGGCTCGCAGATTACACTCTATCACCTTAATCTCGTTCTCCTTTGCGAGGTACTGAATGTTGAACGGTCCGGAGATGCACAACTCACGAGCTATCTGTGTGCTTATCTTCTTGATTCTCCTCACTGTCTCAACGTAAAGCTTCTGGGCAGGGTACTGTATGGTCGCGTCGCCTGAGTGAACGCCAGCGAACTCTATATGCTCGCTAATGGCGTACGCCACGATGTCTCCGTTAGACGCCACAGCGTCCATCTCAACCTCCTTGGTGTTCTGCATGAACTTGCTGATGACCACAGGGTGCTTCTGCGAGACATTCGCCGCGACGGTGAGGAAACGCTCCAGCTCGTCCTGGTTGCTGCACACGTTCATTGCCGCGCCAGACAGGACGTAGCTTGGGCGCACCAGCACAGGGAAGCCCACACGCTGTATGAACTTGTTCACATCGTCCATAGAGGTCAGCGCACTCCATTCAGGCTGGTCAACCCCGATTCTGTCGAGCATTGCGGAGAACTTGTCACGGTCCTCGGCATTGTCTATGTATTTGGCTTGCGTCCCCAGTATAGGCACACGCTGAGCGTCCAGCTTCATAGCCAAGTTATTGGGGATTTGTCCGCCAGTGCTTACCACAACACCCTTAGGCTGCTCCAGCTCCACGATGTCCATCACCCGCTCGAAGGTCAGCTCGTCGAAGTAAAGGCGGTCGCACATGTCATAGTCCGTCGACACCGTCTCAGGATTATAGTTAATCATTACAGAGCGGTAGCCCTCACGTCGTATGGTGTTTATCGCCTGCACTCCGCACCAGTCGAACTCCACACTGCTGCCGATGCGATAAGCACCACTGCCAAGCACAATAATGGAGCGTTTGTCGTGGTCAAAATGGATGTCATGCGCCACTGCCTTGTAGGTCAGGTAAAGATAGTTGGTCTGTGCGGGATACTCAGCCGCAAGGGTGTCGATCTGCTTCACGTACGGCAGTATGCCAGCCTGCTTGCGCTTGCGCCTTACTACAAGCACGGCATCGTCAATATCCATGTCTTTCTCCATTCCCAAGGCACGCGCGATCTGGAAGTCAGTGAAGCCGTACACCTTCGCCTTGCGTATGAGAGCGTTGTCAACCGTATTAATGTTCTTCGAGCGCAGTTCCTTGTTGATGTTATAGATATGCAGCAGTTTCTGGAGAAACCACTTGTCAATCTTGGTCAGCTCGTGCACCTCGTCTATCGTGTAGCCGGCAAAGAAAGCCTTCTCTATGACGCAGATGCGCTTGTCCGTAGGAGCTTTCAGCTCGCCCGCTATGTCGCTGATGGTAAGCTCCTTGTTGCCGACAAATCCGTGCATTCCCTGCCCAATCATCCTTAAGCCTTTCTGTATCGCCTCCTCGAATGTGGAGCCAATAGCCATCACCTCGCCCACCGATTTCATGCTGCTGCCAAGCTCACGGTCGACACCACGGAATTTCCCCAAGTCCCAACGCGGGATCTTGCACACGACATAATCCAGAGCAGGCTCGAAGAACGCACTGGTTGTCTTTGTAACGGAGTTCTTAAGCTCGAACAGACCGTAGCCCAAGCCCAGCTTGGCTGCCACGAACGCCAGCGGATAGCCCGTTGCCTTCGAGGCGAGAGCCGAGCTGCGCGACAGGCGGGCGTTCACCTCAATCACACGATAGTCCTCGCTTTCCGGGTCGAGGGCGTACTGAACGTTGCACTCGCCCACTATCCCGATGTGGCGGATGATGCTGATGGACAGCGCGCGAAGTTTGTGATACTCGCTGTTCGTCAGCGTCTGGCTGGGCGCAATCACGATGCTCTCTCCCGTGTGGATGCCCAGCGGGTCGAGGTTCTCCATGTTGCAGACAGTGATGCAGTTGTCGTAGCTGTCGCGGACCACCTCGTATTCTATTTCTTTCCAACCCTTCAGGCTCTTCTCCACAAGCACCTGGGGTGAGAAAGAGAATGCCTTCTCCGCCACTGCCTTAAGCTCGTTGTCGTCGGAGCAGAAGCCACTTCCCAGCCCACCCAGGGCGTAAGCCGCACGGATGATGACAGGATATCCCAGATCCTCCGCGGCTTGTCTTGCTTCTTCTATGTTCTCACAAGCGTGGCTCTTGATGGTTTTCACCCCTATCTCGCTCAGCCGCTCCACGAAAAGCTCACGGTCCTCCGTGTCGATGATGGCCTGCACAGGCGTGCCAAGCACCTGCACTCCATACCGCTCAAGCACTCCGCTCTTGTAAAGCTCCACTCCGCAGTTGAGGGCAGTCTGCCCGCCGAACGAGAGTAAGATCCCTTGGGGCCGCTCTTTCTCTATGACCCGCTCCACGAACCATGGCATCACGGGCAGGAAGTATATCTGGT
>JAJPZF010000030.1:1939-3293 GCA_021204545.1 Prevotellaceae bacterium | reverse complement strand
GCCTTATCTCCTCCCCGTCAACGTCCAAGAGGACGCTCACCTCGTGCGGTATGTCAGGCAGGGGCTTGCCGTCCCTGCCAAGTGTCTTGATGTCGAACTGCTTGCGGTCCTGGCTGTCCTTGCCGAACAGCGCCCACGTGAAGGCGTCGTACACGGTCGTCTTGCCCGTGCCGTTCTTGCCGCAGATATCCGTGAGACGGCCGTCGAACGCTGCCTCCAGCTCCCTGATGCCCTTGAAGTTGACAAGGCGCATCTGCTTGATTGTCACTCTCTTCATCGTCATTGTCTGTTTAGGTTGGTTATTGGAAATTAGTCTGTGATTTCGCCGGGCCGCGTGCTCCGACGTCCCCTTCACGCCCTCGTCCTCCCGTCTCTCCTGAGGGCGCAGCGGGTCGCCGCCTCCTCCGTCACCTCCTCGTCGGTCTTGACCCTGTGGCGCGTCATCCACGCCTCCAGCTCCCCGCGCCTGAACCACGTCTTCGCCCCCTGCTTGTAGTGCGGCACGCGCCGCTCGCACACGAGGTGGCGCAGGGTATTGGGCTTGATGCCCAGCAGCAGGGCGGCCTCCTCCGTGTTTAGCACGGTCTTCACCCTCATCTCCAGCAGCGTCTCGATGCGCCGCAGCGTGTCCTTAAGCTCGCCCATGGTCACTTCCCCCCTCGTTTGCCGTTTCCCTTGCCGCCGACGGGCTTTCTGCCGTCGTCCCTATAGTTCTTGGCAACAGTGCCGTAACGCTTGCCCGTGAGCTCGGCTGCCTTGGCGTACGCCTGCCCCGTGGTCCTGCCCTCTCTCTTGAGCCTGCGCACGATGTCCGCCGTCTCCTTGGGGCTTGCCTTCGCGCTTGTCCTCGTCATAGCCCCGCCCCTCCTTTCATGGCCTCGTAGGCGTACTGCGTGCAGACCCTCGACAGCTGCCTCGGCATTGATATGGCCGTCCGCTCGCACGCCTCGCCCAGGGTGTAGCCGTGCTCCGTCATGAAGTAGCGTATCCTCTCCACCGTCTCGGCCGCGCCCTTGGCCTCGGCGTACAGCCCGCGGGCCTCGTCCTCCGTCTTGCCAAGCAGCCGCGCCGCCTTGCAGAGGGCAGCGTCGAGGGGCATGCCCTGAGAGACGAGCCTGTCGGCTATCCTCTCCGTGTCCTCAAGGTCTCTCACACCGCGCACATAGTTCGCCACCGACTGGTAGCTCCTGTTCGTCCTGTCCGAGGCGCGCTTGTAAGCGTCCCCGACGGGAACACCGCTGGCGGTGAGTTCCCGCACCATCCTCACGCACTCCAACACTGGGGGAGGCGTGCCCACAATCCTCGGCTTCCTTGCCGTTCCTTTCCTCTTGTCCATAGCTTTCTCTCTCCTTTC
>JAJPZF010000030.1:0-1839 GCA_021204545.1 Prevotellaceae bacterium | reverse complement strand
CTTGCAGAGCCGCGCGAGCAGGGCGAGCGCGCCGAAGCCCGCCGCCTTGCTTATGAAGAACACCGCCATCCAGCCGCCGAACGTCAGGTCGTCGCTCGGAACGGAGAGCAGGGCTATCAGTGCCACGAGGGCGAGGGCGAGGGCCGCCCAGTTCCTCCAGTTCGTGATATAGCGTCTCATACGTCCGCCTCCTTTCCGCGCCCTGCGACACCCATCGAGGGGGCGCTGTGTTCGAGGCGATACCTGTCCCACATCTCAGCCACGAGCGTCTCCGCGCAGTCGAGGGCGTTCCTCGCCATCCTCTGCGCCTCTTCGTCAATGTCCTTTTCACGCCAGCTCGCCCGCACGAGGTCGGCGGCGGCGTTCTCGAACAACTTGCTGGCGATGTCGCACACCAGTGCCTGTCTTTCTCTCATGAAGTCTTTCATTGCCTTGCCCCCTTCCTTTAGTACTCCAGCTGAACCATCGCCACGGAGTGTCCCGCGCCCACGAGCAGGGGCAGCACCTTGTCGAGGTAGCGGTCCTGGAACGCCGCCATGTCGCAGAAGGGGAACTCGTCCTCCTTGTTCTCATAGAGCGTGCCCATCCCCTTCAGCCCCTTCTCGACGGCCGCCCAGACGTGCGGAACGTCCGCCCCGTAGCATCTGTAGTCCACCCTGCCCTTGAACAGCACAAGGGCTTCGGGGTCGTTGCTCTTCATCTCAGCGTACTTCTCGCGCACCTGATTCTCGATTCTCGTCGCTGTGTCAATTCTCTTTTTCATCGTCCTGTCTTGGTTATTTGTTATGGTTATCGTGTCTTGTTCCCAGTCGTCCACCTTCTCTGTCTCGAAGGTTATCAGCTCGTCGCTCGGGGTGAGGTACTCGTAGGTGTCTATCTCGCCGTCGATGAGCCTTCTGCCTTCGATGTACCGCTCGTAGCAGCCCATGGCGTTGTCGTACCCCGCCTTGCCTATCATCGCCTCCAGCTCGCCAGCTGTGACCTCCCTGCCTTGGTAAGTGATTGTCCTCTGTGTCATTGCTCCGTCCTCCCTCGTTTTATAGCCATTCAACCTTGGCGGCCGCGAACTTGCCCTTGACGAACTCCAAGACCTCGCCGCTGTGCCAGAGGTTATCGATTTCACTCTCGTAGCACTTGCAGAAGTTGTGCTCGCCGACGCTCATGGATGTAATCCTTCTCGTGCCGTTGACTCTCTTGTCCCTGAGGTAGTGCCCGTCGGTGAGCAGCTCCTGCATCTCCTCCTTGCTCAGCTCTTCGAAGCATTCGTCCTCGAAAAGAGAGTAGAGCCCGAACGTGCTCCATCCCCCGATGTGGTACACCACCTTAACCTGTCCCAGCTGCTTGCTGTAAGCCTCTGGGCTCTCAGTGTCGATGCCCCCGCCGAGGTCGCGGTGCCTGAGGACATTCACCCACTTGGACTTGAGGGTCTTGGTCGCCTCGTCGCAGATGGTCTCCGCGCTCTTGAAGGCTCTCTTTGATTTGAAATTTGTCTGTGTCATAGCGGTTTTTTGATTTTGAAATTGTACTTTTGCTATCGCTTTCTGTTTTATCACAATGCAAAGGTACAACCAAATTCTAATAAAACAATAGATAATCGAGAGAAAGATTAGATTTTAAGAAAATTTAAGGTTTATGGCACTACAAGAAAGGCTTCAATGCTTCATAAAGGACAAGGGGCTAACCCCCAGATTATTTGAGAACTACGCAGGGCTGGGCAACGGTTCTTGCGCAAAACTCAATGCAAAAAGCCGCAAGGCAACTTTTGATAGAATAGCGAACGCTTTTCCTACTCTTAATATAGATTGGCTCTTGACGGGCGAGGGCGAGATGCTGCGCCCC
>JAJPZF010000053.1 GCA_021204545.1 Prevotellaceae bacterium | reverse complement strand
ACTTCTCGTAGTACGCCCTGAGGGCTTCGGGCTTAAAGCTGTCCACCACCTCCATCAGCCCTATGGGCAGGCGGTTGCCTGGGCGGCTGTCGCTCATGAGCCTCGGCAGCTGTCGCTCGAGGATGCGCATAAAGGCGGAGCTTCTCAGCCGCCACTCCTCGTGTATCACGCCCCTCTCCTTGTCTATCTCCTCGGGGTCGAGCGTGAGGTCGTGGCTCCAGTCGTGCAGGATGAGCAGCACCGAGTCCACTGTCTCCTCCCTCTCGGTCGGCACGTTGTTGATGTTGTACACCGTCTCGTCCACGCTGGTGTAGGCGTTAAGCTGCGCCCCGAACTTCACGCCTATGCTCTCAAGGTAGCGTATCACCTCGTTGCCGGGGAAGTTCTTCGTGCCGTTGAAGCAGATGTGCTCAAGGAAGTGCGCCAAGCCTCGTTGGTCGTCCTCCTCAAGCACCGAGCCCACCTTCTGGGCGATGTAGAAGTTCGCCTGCCCTTGGGGTCGCTCGTTATGGCGGATGTAGTAGGTCAGTCCGTTGGGCAGTGTGCCGTGGCGGGTCACGGGGTCGAGCGGCAGCGGCTGTGTGAGCTGGCTCAGGTCTTGCGCCTTGCCCACGCCGAGGCAGAGCAGTGCGGCAAGCAATAAGAGAGGTCTATTCATGTTGGTTGTAACGGCTTAGCCCAGCCTTAAGCCACTCCACGTAGGCAGGCACGCTCTCGTCGTAGGAGTAGCTCCTTGCGAGTGGCATACCCTCGTTGTCCACCAGCACGTAGAAGGGCTGTGCGTTAGCCCCGAACTTGGTTCGTTGCAGGTAGCTCCACTTGTCGCCAACCGTTCGCAGCGTGCGCTCCTGCCCGTTCTCAGTGACTGTGACGCGCTGGGGCAGAGGGGTCTTCTCGTCAACGTAGAGCGAGATAAGCACGTAGTCGTTGTTGATTATCTGGCTCACACTTGGGTCGCTCCACACCGCCGCCTCCATCTTGCGGCAGTTCACGCAGCCGTAGCCCGTGAAGTCGAGCAGGACGGGCTTGCCGTGTTCCTTGGCGTACTGCATTCCCTCATCGTAGTCGTTGAACGTGGCTCGTGTCTCCTGCTGGTTAAGGTTGAAGTCCTGCGTGCTTAGCGGTGGGGCAAAGGCACTCACAGCCTTACAAGGCGCTCCCCACAGCCCTGGCACCATATAGAGGGCGAAGGAGAGGCAAAGCACCGCGAGGAAGAAGCGTATGACAGAGGTGCGGTGGTTCACTATCCGCTCCCCCGTCTCGTCGTACTCCTCCTCATCGTGTGGGAAGCGTATCCAGCCTATAAGGTACGCCCCCCAGAGGGCGAACAGCGTTATCCAAAGGGCGAGGAACACCTCACGGTCGAGCAGGTGCCACCCGTAGGCAAGGTCGGCGACGGAGAGGAACTTAAGCGAGAAGGCAAGCTCAACGAAGCCGAGCGACACCTTTATGCAGTTCATCCAGTTGCCGCTCTTCGGCGTCTTCTTCAGCCACGAGGGGAAGAGGGCGAAGACAGTGAAGGGCAGGGCAAGGGCTATCGCGAAGCCCAGCATTCCCACTGTGGGGGCTACGATGTTGCCGCTCGAGCTTACCTCAACGAGCAGGAAGCCTATGATCGGTCCAGTGCAGCTGAAGCTTACGAGTGCGAGGGTGAACGCCATAAGGAAGATGCTCAGCAGCCCCGATGTCTTGCCCGCCTTGCTGTCCACGGCGTTGCTCCAGCTGGAGGGCAGCTGTATGTCGAAGCCTCCGAGGAACGACGCCCCGAACGCCACGAGCAGCAGGAAGAAGAAGATGTTGAAGACGGCGTTGGTGCTAAGCGAGTTGAGGGCGCTTGCCCCGAACAGCAGCGTCACGAGCAGCCCAAGAGCCACGTAGATTACCACTATACTCAAGCCGTACGTTACAGCGTCTCTGATCCCCCTCTTGCGGTCGTCCTTGCTCCGCTTGAGGAAGAAGCTCACCGTCATCGGTATGATGGGCCATACGCAGGGAGTGACAAGGGCGGCAAGTCCTCCGAGCAAGCCAAGCAGGAAGATGGTGAGCAGTCCGCCTCCCCTTGTCTTAGCCCCCGAGGCAACGGTGTCGAACGAGCGAAGCTCCTCAATGACGGGTGTCCATAGCTCCTCCCCTACGCTAACTGCCTCAACGGCTTGCTCCTCAGGCACGGTGTCCACCGCCTCAACCAAGGGGACAGGGTTGGGAATAGGCTCTGCAACCTCTTCGACTCCCTTGCCCTTGAAGCTGAATTCGACGTTGGTGGGCGGCAGGCAGTTCTGGTCGTTGCACGCCCCGTAGGTGAGGTAGCCCCCCACCTCGTACGTCCTGCCCGTCAGCTCGAAGCGTTGCGTGAACGTTGCGCTGCCCTCAAGGTAGCTCACTTCCACGCCGAATATCTCGTCCACTCCTCGGTGCGCCTGCCCCTTCGTTTGCAGGCTTCCCACAGGCTTCAGCCCCTCTTGCCGCTCAATGGTAAGCTCAGCCCTCGTCGGTCCGCCGCTCTCCACGTCTGTGCCATAGACGTGCCAGCCTGCGTCAATCCTTGCCGTGAAGACTATCTCCAGCTCCTTGTCCGAGAGCCTGCGCTGCTCCACGCTGAAGTGCACAGGCTCTTGCATCTGTGCCCTCGCCACGGAGCAGAGGGCGAGGCAAGCCGTAAGGAGTAAGCCCCTGCCCGTCATTTCACTCCACGAACTGCACCTTCGAGGTGTCGCGGGGCTTCGCCTCGGGCGTCTCGTCGGGGTAACCCACGGCGATGGCGTATAGCAGTTGGTAGCCCTCGGGCAGGGCAAGACGCTCGAGGTAGGGCGCTGCCGAGGGGTCGTTCCTAAGGAATGGTATGCAGCCGCCGAGGCAGCACGTGCCCAGCCCCAGCGACTGTGCTGCGAGCACCATGTTCTCGCCCATCAGCCCGCAGTCCACCTGCCCGCTGCCGTCCTGGGGCGAGGCTATGAAGATGACGGCTGTGGCGTTGCGGAACATGTTCTTAGAGCCGTCGCCAGCCATCTGCGGGTTGGCTGCGTTGAAGGCGGCTGTCGTGCCGTCGATGAACTCCTTGCTGGTGACCACTCGCACCTGCCACGGCTGCCAGTTCATCCCGTTCGGTGCGTTGATGCCGCACTGCGCTATGAGCTCCAGCTTCCAGCGCTCCACGGACTGGTCGGTGTACTGCCGCACGCTGCGCCTCGCCATTATCGTCTCAATCACTGCGTTGCCCTGAGCCTCAGGGACAGCCTCTTCTTGCGCCTGCGCCCCAAGGCTTGCGCCCAGCATCAGGCTTGCTCCTACGAGCAATAGCTTCTTGTTTTTCATGCTTGTTTTCCTTAGTCTTTTTTAGTTAA
>JAJPZF010000126.1 GCA_021204545.1 Prevotellaceae bacterium | reverse complement strand
TCGACCAGTACGAGGACTTGCTCTCCTCCTCCTTCCCCGCCCTGACCGACAGCCTGTGCCGCCTCGTGGGCGATGACTGGAGGATGGATCACCTAAGGTGGAGCGACGCTCCGCCCGCATGGGAAGGCTACAGCAAGCTCAAGGCAGAGGGCTACGACTTCAGCACGCTGGAGGGGAACAAGGCTTACCTCGACGACTTCATGCGGAGGAGGTACGCCTTCCTCCGAGACTACTGGCAGCACCCCGACGAGTATTGCCTGCTCTGGTTCAAGCACAGACTGAGCGGCGTGACTGTAGCCTGCCGCAAGGGGGAGCGCCTGACGGAGGACATGCTCCCCGGCGGAATGCTCTCGATGCCCGAGGAGGGCTTCAAGGGCTGGCGGAACGAGGAGGGAGTGCTGCTGGCGGACGTGGGCGAGGTGTGGCACGACATGACCTTCGAGGAGCTGTGCAGCCACGAGGCAGAGCCTCCCACCCCAATGCTTACCCCAAGGCGACTGCTGCTCGTCGCCGTCGCCCTCCTTATGCTTGCCCTGTCGCTCGCCATAGCCCTTAGGCTTTCTTGCCCCGAAGTGAATTAATCTATAACTTCGCGCTTACATTGACACGAGGGAGCGAAGGATGAGTGCCTCTACCACTAACTTAGTGCGCTTGTTGCTCAGGGGCAGCCTCAGGCGTGTGGAGCGTTACGCCACCGGGGCGGAGGCTCTGCAACGGGCTGTCCTCCAGAGGCTCGTCAGTCTTGCCCGCGACACGGAGTGGGGCAGGGAGCACGGGTACGCTAAGGTGAAGGGCTACGACGACTACAGGCGGCTCTGCCCCGTAGGCTCTTACGACAGCCTCAAGCCCCTCATCGAGCGGATGCGCCGGGGAGAGAGCGACGTGCTGTGGAGGGGCAGGGTGAGATGGTACGCCAAGTCGAGCGGCACCGTGAGCGAGAGAAGCAAGTTCCTGCCCGTAAGCAGGGAGGCTCTCGCCGACACGCACTACAGAGGCGGGACGGACGCTGTCGCGCTTTATCTTAGGAACAACCCCCAGAGCCGTATGTTCGAGGGCAAGTCGCTCATCCTTGGGGGCAGCCACGGGTCTGACTTCACGGGCGACCTCAGCGCCATACTGTTAGAGAACGCCTCAAGCTTCGTCAACCACTTCCGCGTGCCCGGCAAGCAGACCGCCCTGCTCCCCGACTTCGAGCAGAAGCGTGAGCGCATAGCCCGCGAGACGCTTGGGCAGAGGGTTACTAACATAAGCGGCGTTCCCTCGTGGATGCTTAGCGTCTTGACAAGGGTGGTTGAGCTCTCGGGCAAGCGGACCTTAGGGGAAGTGTGGCCAGGGCTTGAGGTGTTCTTCCACGGCGGCGTGGCGTTCACGCCCTACAGACAGCAGTACGAGCAGCTTATCGGCAACGAGGCGATGCGCTACGTTGAGACGTACAACGCCAGCGAGGGCTTCTTCGGCATACAGGACGACCCCCGGGACAGGGCGATGAGCCTGATGGTGGACTACGGGGTGTTCTACGAGTTCATCCCCCTGGGGGAGCTGCTTAAGGGCAGCCTCGAGGCCGTTCCGCTGTGGGGAGTGAGTGAAGGCGTGGACTACGCTATGCTGATAAGCACGTCGGGCGGGCTTTGGCGCTATGTGATAGGCGACACGGTGAGGTTCACCAGCCTGAATCCCTACAAGTTCGTGATAACAGGGCGCACACGCTCCTTCATCAATGCCTTCGGCGAGGAGCTGATAGTGGACAACGCGGAGAAGGGCTTGGCGGAGGCGTGCCTCGAGACGGGGGCGCAGGTGAGGGAGTACACAGCCGCCCCCGTCTATATGGACGAGCGGGGGCGATGCCGCCATCAGTGGCTCATAGAGTTCAGCAAGACGCCTGATGATGTCGGTCGCTTCGCCCTCCTGCTCGACGAGGCCCTGCAGAGGCTCAACAGCGACTACGAGGCCAAGCGCTCGAAGAGCATCACGCTCCAGCCCCTTGAGGTGATAGTGGCCCGCAAGGGCTTGTTCGACGACTGGCTCAAGAGCGAGGGCAAGCTCGGGGGGCAGCATAAAGTGCCACGCCTCTCGAACGACCGCACGGTGATGGAACGCATACTAAAGCTTACGCAGACCCTATGAGGCGACCCCTGCTGCTATTCCTTCCCCTCCTGCTCGCCTCCTGCGCCAACATCGGGAGCCCCGACGGAGGGCGATACGACGAAGAGCCGCCCGTCGTGACGCACAGCTCGCCCGACAACAAGGCTGTAGGCGTGAAGAGCAAGAAGATAAACATACACTTCAACGAGTTCATCAAGCTGGAGAACGCGTCGGAGCAGATAGTCATCTCGCCCCCGCAGACGGAGCAGCCCAACGTCAGGGCGACGGACAAGAGTGTGAAGGTGGATCTCTACGACGCTCTGCGCGACTCCACCACCTACACCATAGACTTCGGCGACGCCATCGTGGACAACAACGAGGGCAACCCCATGGGAAAGTACACATTCTCCTTCAGCACGGGCGAGACGATAGACACGATGGAGGTGTCAGGCACTGTGCTCAACGCCGAGAACCTCGAGCCTGTGAAGGGCATACTCGTGGGGCTCTACCCAGCCGACAGCCTGTGGAGCGACACGCTCTTCACCACAACGCCCTTCCTCCGCGTGGGGCGCACGAACGGCAGCGGGCAGTTCACCGTAAAGGGCGTGAAGGACGGCAGCTACCACGCCTTCGCCCTTCAGGACATGGACGGCAACTACTTCTTCTCGCAGAAGAGCGAGACACTGGCGTGGGACACCATAACGCTGCACACCTCGCAGAAGCCCGACCTCAGACCCGACACGGTGTGGCTCGACACCGTCACCATCGACAAGATACTCATGGTGCCCTTCATACACTACTACCCCGACGATGTGACGCTCATCTCCTTCCTCGAGGCAGGGCAGGACAAGCACCTTCTTAAGAGCGAGCGACTGACCTCGGAGCACTTCACCATCTACTTCACCGCACCGCAGGACACATTGCCCGCACTCCGAGGGCTTAACTTCGACGACCGCTGCGTCATCCCCGAGCCTTCCGCCCACAACGACACCATAACCTACTGGCTCACCGACACACTCGCAGCCTACCGCGACACCATAACCTTCTCGCTCACTTACCCCGACACGGACACCCTGGGCATCGACCAGCAGCAGACGGACACGATCTCGCTCGTGGCCAAGCAGCCGCACTCGAAGCTGATGAAGCAAAGGCAGAAGCAGATAGACGAGTGGAACAAGCAGCACGAGAAGCGGGTGAAGAAAGGCAAGGACCCCGACGCCATCAACGAGGTGAACCCCTTCGAGACGGTCTTCCTCGAGTCGA
>JAJPZF010000084.1 GCA_021204545.1 Prevotellaceae bacterium | reverse complement strand
CTTTGTTGCGCAGCTCAGTAAGGAACTCCACCGCCTCGGTCTGCGTCTTGAAGTCGCCCACGTGGCATATCCATCGGGGACTGACAAAGCGTGTGTAGGTGCTGAGCCCGGGGTAACAGGAGCGGACCTTCGCCTCCATCTGCTCGGCCTTAGCCTTGGCATCGCGCGAGTTGCCGCCGACATACACCTGGATGCGGTAGCCGTTCATCCTCACTTTCTTGCCGCTTGAGAGGGAAGAGCTTGCTGTCTGCGAGGAAATGTCTGCGGAACGCGAGGTGTTTCCTGCCGAGACGTTAGAGCCCGGGCCCGCGGAACTTGAGGAAGAGCCTGCGCGCCGCGAGCCTCCGTTCACCAAGGCGTCAATCTCCGCGTCGTGGTGAAGCACCACGATCCCTTGGTTAACCATCTGCCTCTGCAGCCTTGCCGTGAAGCTCTCCTGCGCCGACGCCACACCGAGCGACGCGGCGCAGAAGAGCAGCAGCAACATTCTTCTTGGCATCATCCGCCTACACTTTTCGCTTCAACGCGCCGGGAAACGCGCTCTACTTCCAAGCGTCGATGATGCCCTTAAAGTCGGCGCACTTCAGCGAAGCGCCGCCAATCAGGCCGCCGTCGACATCGGGTTTCGAGAATATCTCCTTGGCGTTCGACGGCTTGCAAGAGCCGCCGTAGAGGATACTTAGCTCCTCGGCCGCCGGCTCTCCGAAGCGCCCTGCCATCACGCCACGGATAAAGGCGTGCATGTCCTCGGCCTGTTCGGCAGTGGCCGTCTTGCCCGTGCCTATCGCCCACACTGGCTCGTAGGCGAGGACAACATTCTTCAGCTGCTCGGCCGTGAGGTCGAAGAGAGAGTCCGCCAACTGCCTGGCCACGACCTCGTTCTGCTTGCCCGCCTCACGCTCCTCAAGCACCTCGCCGATGCAGAAGATAACCTTCAAGCCATTGTCGAGAGCCAGGTGAAGCTTCGCCTTGAGAATCTCCGCCGTCTCGTGGTAATAGGCGCGGCGCTCGCTGTGCCCGAGGATGACGTACTGCGCCCCCGTGCTCTTCACCTGCGAGGCGCTCACCTCGCCCGTGTAGGCGCCCTTCTCCTTGTCGGCGCAGTTCTCGGCGCCCAAGCCGATGACCGTGCCTTCAGTTACGGCTGCCAGCGTGGCGAGATGGATGAAAGGAGTGCAAATCACCACGTCGCAGTTAGGCGTCTCCGCGGCAAGTGCCGCCTTCAAGTCGTTGGCCAAGGCCACACCCTCTTGCAGGCTCAGGTTCATCTTCCAGTTGCCTGCCACAATTTTCTTTCTCATGTTCCTACGTTTGTTTGTTGGTTTATACTCTGTTTCCTTAAACTTTTCAGGTATTTGCCGCCTGCCCACACCCTGTCGGCAAGGGCGAAGACGAGCAAAGGCACAAAGAACCACAGCAGCAGAAGCAAAGAGCCGCGGAGGTAGCCTCCATGCTGTGGCTCGCCAGCCTTAAGCTCCTCGATGGGAGCCGTGAGAGAACTGGCGTCGGGCAGGGCGGAATTCGGCCATTTCTTCACTATCACTCCGCCGTTGAGCAGCAGAAGTCCCGGGTTCGACCGTATGACAGTTTTCAGCACTGTGCCGTCAGTGAAGGCGAAGTCATACTCAGCGCCAGTCATGTCCTGCCATCTTTCTATCGCGTCCGCCGCGCTGCTCGTCAGGCAGAGGAAGGGATAGCCCTCCTTCACGCAGTACTCGTGGATGTTGTTTATGTCGTCAACCGCCCCGTCGTCGGCAGTCTCCAGGTAAGGGGCGACGAGCAGGAACTTATAGCCCGCCTGCTCAAGCCAGGAGATCGTTATGTCGTCGCCGTCGGGCGTGTCGATGCTGAAGTCGGCGTACTTGGGCTCCGCGGCATTCCCTGTCCATTCCTCCTCGATGGCGCGGGGCAAGTCAACGCCCACGTGGTAAGGGCGGAAGTCGATGACGGGCAGCCGGTAGACGCAGTATAGAGCCAGCGCCAGCGAGAAGGCTACGGAGTAAATGCTGATGGTCCACTGGTTGCGCTCGGAGATGAAGCGGGTCATCTCGCGGGGCCTGCATACCGCCACCACGGAGGCGGCGAGCAGTATGACGTTTTTCCAGAATGTCTGCCAGTTGCCCAGCACGAGAGCGTCGCCGAAGCAGCCGCAGTCAGCCACCGCGCCAGTAAGGGCGACGTAAAGGGTCAGCGGCGTCACCACAAGCATAAAGACGAGCGAAGCGACGGAGGTAAGCCGACGGCGGATGCCGAAGAACAGGTTTATGCCGATGATGAACTCCGCCATCGCCACGACCACCGCCAAGACCAGGGGCAACGACATGGGGAGCAACGCCGACAGGCCGAGAGCTCCAGCGTAATCCTCCAGCTTATACTGGAAGCCGCGCGGGTCTATCAGTTTCACCGTCCCCGAGAAGACGAACGTCAGGGCCAGCGCAAAGCGGCAGACGTTCACGGCAAGCCAGCAGAGACTACTCCTTACACTCCTCACCGAACGTCATTTTTATCAGCCCGAAGACCGCGTAGTTCATTATGTCCATATAGTTGGCGTCGACGCCTTCCGACACCAGTGTCTGCCCGCGCAGCTCCTCTATCTGCTTCGCGCGGAACACTTTCATCAGTATCAGGTCCGTGTAGCTTGTCGCGCGCATACCGCGCCACGCCTCGTCGTAGTCGTGGTTCTTCAGGAGCATGAGCTGCAGGGTTTTCTCCGCCCATCGGTCGTAAGCCTGCAGGGCCTGCTCCGTCGTCATGTCGCAGGCCGTCTCGGCGCAGCCTAATTCCAGCTGTATGAGGCCGATGAGAGAGTAGTTCACCAGCCCGATCAGTTCAGAGCGTATCCCCTCGTCTATGCAGGCCACGCCCTTCATCTCTATGCTTCTGATGCGGTTCGCCTTGATGTAAATCTGGTCCGTCACGCTGGGCACGCGCATTATCCTCCACGCCGCGCCGTAGTCGTGCAGCTTCTTGGCGAAGAGCTCACGGCATTCCGCCAGCACTTTCCTGAACTGCTCCTCGGTGTTCATAGGCATACTGTCAGCTGTGAACAGGATACTTCAAAGCCACCCCCAGAGGAGTGGCCGTTGAATATCCGCGGGTTCCGACCCATGTCTCAGGCGCAACATCATCACGCCACCGTTAGTTTCCTCGCGCCGCCGCCTTACGAACACTTGATTATCTGCCCGAGCCTCAGCACTTTGTTCTTGGAGATGTTGTTAAGCTTGCAGAGTTTGTCGACGGTGGTGTGATACTTTTTAGCTATTGAAGAGAGTGTGTCGCCCTTCTTCACCTTGTAAATCTGCCCGCGCGAGCTGCGTTGCATCTGCTGGTCTTGGAACTGCCGGCTCTCGCTTGCCT
>JAJPZF010000139.1 GCA_021204545.1 Prevotellaceae bacterium | reverse complement strand
GTGCCAGACGCAGGGGCAGGTGGACGCGCTGACGGACTTCGTCTTTAACCTCGGCATAGGCAACCTTAAGGGCTCGACACTGCTAAAGTACATCACGCTCGGCAAGCCCACAGCTGACATACAGAAGGAGTTCGAACGCTGGGTGTACTGCAAGGGCAAGAAGCTTGGAGGGCTTGTGACACGAAGGGCGTGGGAGGCGCGGAGATGGGCAGAGTGAGGCTTTTGGAAGTGTTTTCCCTCGCCTGCCTGCTCTGCGCCTGCCACACGTCGAGGCAAGTGACACAAACGGACAGCTTAAGGGTTGAGATACGTGAGCGCGACCGAGTGGTGTACGACACGGTGGACGTGTACATCGAACCCGCCCTCGTCGAGAGGCTAATACCTGACACGTTCAGCCTTATAGAGACCGCCTTCGCCCGCTCAGAGGCAGAAGTGCGAGACGGCAACCTCAGGCACACTCTCGAGACTAAAGGCAAGGCAAGGGGCATAGCTCCCGTGCGAGTGATAACGCGTGACAGCATTGTCTATCGTGACCGCTACATCGAAAGCCTGCCCGTACCCACAAAGACACACTGGTGGCAACGGGCGTGGAGGCTACTCCCCCTCGTCCTGCTGCTCGTGATATACTGGCTAACACGGCGGATCAAGCACTACCGCGACCGCTGCATCTGATGGCGACATATCTGTTATTTCCCTGTATAGTTTTAAATAGAACATAGGTTGTTAAGTTATTGTTCTTTTTAATTGGGGCGGCAGCTTGCGAAAGTAGCCGCCCCTTTTAATAGGGATTTCCCTATTTCTTTCATTTGATAGTGAAAAAGTTGCCGAAATACTTGCAAGGTATTAGAGAAGTGCGTATCTTTGCATTAGAAAAGAGAAAGGAACAGTAACACTAACCACTTAACACTTTCAACCATGTTAGTTACAATCAAGAACCGCGTGAACTACAAAATGAACGCCCGCGAACTGGCCGAGTTCGCAACCGAACGCTACAACCTCGATGCCGTGCGAGACATTGCCAAGTGCCTCAAGTGCCACTACATCAGCCTCTCCCTTAAGAGCCTTGAGCTGATGGAGCTTGCCGATGGCAACAGCACGAATTACAACGAGATCAAGGACCTCTTCGGTGAAATCTACAAGATGCAGAGGGGCGAGGACTATCAGGTTAAGCTTGAGGAGGAGTACCCCGACGTTGACTTTGATTGCCCGACCTGCGAGGACGAGGAGACCTACGCCCCCGAGCTTTGGAGTGAGATAAAGAAGAGCTGGGCATTCCCGTCGGATAGCGACATAGACAGCCATCTCCGCCGTGAAATAGACGTGGACAAAGCCCTTGAGCAGATTGAGAGCGTGTTTAAGAGCTTCGACACGCTTTACAACCGCGTCGTGAGAGTGAAGGGGGACGACGAGGATGCTGCCCGCACGACTTACACTGATTGGCTGCACGAGGAGAGCCCTCTGCCCGACATGCTGCACGAGGCTATCCAGCCTATCGTTAAGGCTTACCGCCGGGAGCGTGAAAATGTGGAGTTCCCGAAGGACGCGGAGGACAGCTTCCGTGAGGCTTACATCTGCGAGTGATAGCAATGAAGACTAATAAGACATTCCGTGAGCTTTGCAAGGAGGCGAAGGCAGCCCCAACGCCCCTGAAGGCTCTGATATCCAAGGCAATGGAGGCGACGGGCAAGAACGAGCGTACAGTGCGTAACTGGGCTGCTGGAGCTGTAAGGCCAGGGAAGGGGGATATAGAGGCACTGGCGAAGGCTCTCGACGCAGAACCCGACACTCTGTTCTAAAATTATGGGGTATTTGGGTGTGCCACACCTATATACCCCTATGCACATAAGAGGGAGCAGATATTTCCATTTTGGAAATAGCTGCTCCCCTGCTTTATAGGTGCTTGCGAATATAGTCCAAGACCTTGCGGTTGGCGGCATCTATCTTTCGCTGGTCGAAGTTGACGTACACCGCCGTGGTGCGGTTAAGATGCTCGTGACCCAAGGCGGCGGCAATGGTAGCGTCGGGAACGTCAAGCTGTGCCGCCAAGGTTGCCCAAGTGTAGCGGGCGCAGTACATCGTGAGGCGGGGGTATATGGGGTGGTGTATCTTACGGCCGCCCCGCCCGACCCGCTCAAACGGACCTATAAGACGCAGACCCTTGTTGCAGTTATGCAGGAAGTTCTTGTATTGCCAAGTGTCCAGAGGGCAAAGCAGCCACTGCTTGCCTTTAAGACGCTCAAGCAACGCCGCCGCCTCTGGCTCGACCTTTACGTTGTAGAATGTCCCCGTCTTTTGGCGGTTGTACCTGATGCGCCCGCCGACGAGGCTGCCCGCCTTCAAGTGAAGCAGATCCGTGGGGTTTATGCCTATGAGATAAAGCGAGAGGAGGAACAAGTCCCTATAAAGCCGCTGGTAAGGCTCAGGCTCAATGCTGATAAGCTCCACAAGCTGCCTGATGTCCAAGGCGCGGGCGGGCTTAACCTCACGCTTTATCTGGAAGTGCCTAAACGGGTAGTTCCGTGTCAGCTCCTCGTCGATGGCGAAGTTGAAGGTAGCCCGAATGTTACGTAAGTGTATAGCTACCGAGTTAACGCCCGTATATGCAAGCTCCGACTTTTGAAAACGCTCAAGCCACGCCCTGTCCACACGCTCGAGCGCAATGTCGCTTGGCAGGTACTTCCTTAGCTTCGCAACCGTCGCAAGGTATATGCCTCTCGTTCGCTCCTGCTTGCCCTCTATGAACTCAAGCATCGTGGCTATCAGCGTGGCCTCGCCCCTCGTGCCGCTCTGCATCAGGCGAAGGAACTCAGCCCGAAGGCTTGCGACGGGCAAGCCACGCTTTTCGTGCATAGCATTCAGCCGCATCAGCGTTTGGGTGGCGAGGGCGAGGTACTGCTGGAGCGTCTGGTTGAGGTAGTCCCTGCGCTCCCCGGAGAATATCCACCGCCCCCCGTTTCGCCCCCCGTCGGAGGCAAAGACTTCGGGGGAGGTATAGACCCCCGTCGACAGCCTGAAGCGGCAACCGAAGAGGGCAACTCTTAGAAGTATTGGACAAGTGCCGTCTTTACGAGCCTTGTCCTTGCTGATTTCGAACTTAATAGCAGCCATATTTTCGGGGGCGTTTTCGGGGGCGTTTTTGGGGGCGGTTTTGCTGGTTTTTGGCACAAAAACGCCCCCAGCCCTTGCAAGCTGGGGGCATTTTCGGCGTTGACTTCACAAGGCGGCAGTGCCGTTGTTCCCCGTGTTTATGCGCCTTCTCACTGCCTTTTTGTATCGTCGGGATGACCAGACTCGAACTGGCGACCTCGCGCCCCCCAGGCATAAGAAGGGGGAGGGCGTGAATGCAGTGTTTACCGAGGCTGCCGAG
>JAJPZF010000032.1 GCA_021204545.1 Prevotellaceae bacterium | reverse complement strand
CCTTCAGGTACTCGGTCAACTCGTAGAGGTAGTCCTCCCCTATGTTGTTGCCGGCGAACAGTATGTCGGGGTTCTTGCCCTTGTTGGTCAGCCATGCGAAGCTGTTGGAGAGAGCCTCAATCACCGCCCTTGCCCCGAGGTAAGAGCCGCCTATGCCAGCCACCACCACCGTGTCGCAGTTCTGGCGCAGTGTGTCGGCTGTCAGTTGAATGTCGTCGAGGAAGTCGGGGGTCGTCTCGCTGGGCAGGTGCAGCCACCCAAGGAAGTCATTGCCGGCGCACGTGCCAGCCTCGAGGCTCTTCTGTGCCTCGGCCACCTTCTCATGGAAGGCAGCCACCGTCTCAGCACTCACGAGTGCTTTGCTTGTGTCGAGTTTTATCATAGCTGTAATCGTTAAGTGTTAGTCATTTGTTCGCGTTTATCTGAAGGAGTCAGACAGCAGCTTTATCTCAATATTAGGCGATATTCGCTCGTAGAGTATGTTATACACAGCGTCGAGGATAGGCATATTCACGTGCAGGTGTCGGTTAATATCCTTTATGCACTTCGCACCGAAGTAGCCCTCGGCTATCATCTCCATCTCTATTTGCGCTGTCTTCACGCTGTAGCCCTTGCCTATCATCGTGCCGAATATGCGGTTGCGGCTGAAGTTGCTGTAGCCCGTCACCAGCAGGTCGCCAAGATACACGGAGTCGGTTATCAGGAACTTCACGGGGTTCACCGTCTGCAGGAAGTGCAGCATCTCCTGCGTGGCGTTGGTCATCAGCACGGCTTGGAAGTTGTCGCCGTACTTCAGCCCGTTGCATATCCCTGCGGCTATGGCGTAGACGTTCTTCAGCACCGAGGCGTATTCTATGCCTATCACGTCGCTGCTGGTCTTCGTCTTTATGTAGTCGCTGGCTATAAGCTCGGCGAACTCGCCTGCCTTCTCCAGGTCAGAGCAGCCAACGGTCAGGTAAGTAAGCCTGCCAAGTGCCACCTCCTCTGCGTGGCTCGGGCCTCCAAGCACCGCTATGTTGTCCTCGGGTATGCTGTACATACGGTGCAGATACTCCGAGCAGACGAGGTTCTCCTCAGGCACTATGCCCTTTATGGCGGTGATGACGAACTTGTCCCTCAGGCGTGTCTTCAGCTTCTTCAGGTGGCCCTTCAGGTAAGGCGAGGGGATGACGAGGATGATGGTCTGGCACTGGCTCACCACCTCGTTGATGTCCGAGGAGAAGTGTATGCGCCTCACGTCGAAGTGCACGCTTGTCAGGTAGGCTGGGTTATGGCTGAGGCGGCGGAACTCCTCTATGCGGTCGTCCCGCCTCATGTACCACCATATCTCGCTGGTCCGCTCAAGCACGAACTTCGCCACGGCAGTAGCCCAGCTGCCTCCTCCAAGTATTGCTATCTTGCCTATCGGGTCCAAGCGGCTATGTTGTCCTGCGAGGGTCTCTCGACCTCAAGCTTGTATTTCTTCATTATCTCTATCATCTGCTGCTGAAGCTTGGCGGGGTTAACTCCCTTCAGGGTGCTTAAGAGGTTGTAGCCCGCCTTGCGCAGGATGGGTATGTACTCCGGTGCTATGCCGAGGGCGAGGAAAGCCTCGTCCTTGTCCCGCGGGGCTTTCACCTCAGGCTTCATCTGCGGGAAGAGCATGACCTCGCCGATGGCGAACTTGCCTGTCATCAGCATCACCAGTCTATCTATGCCTATGCCTATGCCACTTGTGGGAGGCATGCCATACTGCAAGGCTCTGAGGAAGTCGTGGTCTATTATCATCGCCTCGTCGTCTCCCTTCTCTGAGAGGCGCATCTGCTCACGGAAGCGTTCCTCCTGGTCGAGAGGGTCGTTAAGCTCGCTGTAGGCGTTCGCCAGTTCCTTGCCGTTCACCATCAGCTCGAAGCGTTCAGTCAGTCCCGGCTTGCTGCGGTGCATCTTCGTCAGGGGCGACATCTCCACGGGGTAGTCCGTGATGAATGTAGGCTGAAGGAAGCTGCCCTCGCACGTCTCGCCGAATATCTCGTCTATCAGCTTGCCCTTGCCCATCGAGGGGTCTGTCTCAATGCCCAGCTTAGTCGCCACCTCCCTCATCTCTTCCTCGCTCATCTGGTAGAGATCATAGCCCGTCTTCTCCTTTATAGCGTCCAGTATGGGCAGGCGTCTGTAGGGAGGCTTGAAGGAGATGACGTTGCCGTCTATCTCCACCTCGCTACTTCCGTTCACGGCGAGGCATATCTCGTTGAGCATACGCTCCGTGAAGGACATCATCCAGTTGTAGTCCTTGTACTGCACGTAGAGCTCCATGCAGGTGAACTCAGGGTTGTGCGTCTTGTCCATCCCCTCGTTGCGGAAGTTCTTCCCTATCTCGTACACTCCCTCGAAGCCTCCCACTATCAGTCTCTTCAGGTAGAGCTCCGTGGCTATGCGCAGGTACATGTCCTGGTTCAGTGCGTTGTAGTGAGTGATGAAAGGTTTGGCCGTCGCTCCCCCTGCTATGTTCTGCAGGATGGGCGTGTCCACCTCGGTGTAGCCAGCCTCGTCGAGTATGCGCCTCATCGTGCGTACCACGGTGGCTCTCTTGAGGAATGTATCCTTCACCCCGCTGTTCACTATCAGGTCCACGTACCTTTGTCTATAGCGCAGCTCGGGGTCGTCGAAGGAGTCGAAGGTCTGCCCGTCCTTCTCCTTGACGACGGGCAGCGGCTTGAGGCTCTTGGCCAGCACGGTCAGTTCCTTAGCGTGCACTGAGACCTCGCCTGTCTGCGTGCGGAAGACGTAGCCCTTCACGCCTATGAAGTCCCCGAGGTCGAGGCACTTCTTCCACACCGTGTTGTACATCGTGAAGTCTTCCCCTTGGCAAAGGTCGTCCCTTGTCACGTACACCTGAATGCGCCCCTTGCTGTCCATCAGCTCCGCGAAGCTTGCCTTGCCCATTATGCGCTTGCTCATTATCCTTCCTGCAATGCACACCTCGCGTGTCTCTGCCTCGTCCTGGAAGCCTGCCTTGATGTCCGTCGAGAAAGCGTCCGTGGGGTACTCGGCGGCAGGGTAGGGGTCTATGCCCAGCTCCCGCAGCTGCCCGAGGTTGCCCAGCCTTATTATCTCTTGCTCGCTTAGCTCAAGTACGTTCATAGTCTTAGTCTTTAGAGGGGAGGCTCTCGAGCCACGTCTCGGCGAGCTTTGGCCATATCAGTCCTGCGCCCGAGCGCATGCCGTAGCCGTGACCTCCCTTGGTCAGGTAGTGAAGCTCAAGGGGGGCTCCTGCCTCCTGCATCGCCTTCATTAAGGTCTTGCACGAGGGGCCACTGTACTTCACGTCGTCCTCTGTGCCGAAGGCGAAGACGGGAGGCGTGTCAGCGTCCACGTGCAGGTCAGGGGAGAGCGTTCCCTCCTCCCCCTCGT
>JAJPZF010000025.1 GCA_021204545.1 Prevotellaceae bacterium | reverse complement strand
GTCCTTCAGGCAGTCTCTTACCATCGTGGTCAGCGGGCAGGCTATCACCCTGTCCTTGTCAATGCCCATCTCTGCGAGGGGGTCGTACGTCTTGAAGGCAGCCTTCTCCAGGTCCTTTGCCTTGAACGCGTCAGTATCTATGATAATGGCTGCCCCGGGCTTGGCGTAGCGGTACTGCGTCTTCAGTGCGGCGGCGTTCATGACCACCAGCACGTCGCACTGGTCGCCTGGGGTGAACACCTCAGTCGCCCCAATGTGTACCTGAAAGCCGCTCACTCCCGTCAGCGAGCCTTGCGGAGCTCTGATGTCCGCAGGGTAATCGGGGAAGGTGCTTATGCTGTTGCCCACCGTTGCCGACACTGTGGAGAAGATGTTGCCCGCAAGCTGCATCCCGTCCCCCGAGTCGCCAGAGAAGCGTACCACCACGCTCTCCTTCTCCTTTATCTCCAGTGTTTCTGCCATTGTGCTTCTGTGTATAGTGATTGAAAACGACCGCGAAGATAGCGAAAACTCATAAAAGGCACGTGGGCGCGGCAAGGAAAATGTGCTTTGGGGCGGCTAAGCCCGTACGTGGATTGCCTATGGTTAAGTCTGAGGTGCGGCGCAAGCATCTTGTCCGTTCCCCTGCAAGGCAAGCTGAGGCAGATTGCTGGCGGCAGAGCGGAAAGACGGGTAAATAATGGCGTGGGATTAGGCAGTTCTGAGGCGAAGAACAGTAAGAAAAAAACTCTCGGACCGCCTAATATTTTCCTGCGGACTGTCTAATATCCCGTGACCTTTCGCCTCGTCCGATGACCCATAGAGCCGCCCCGAAAAAGAAAAGAGAACAGCCACCAATCCCACGTCGACCCCTCATGGTGCGAATGAGGAAGGGAAACCTGCCTCCTCAAGCTCTTCTCTTGCTGACAAAGGTACGGAGAAGGGAAACACCCCGCAAGAAAAAGGAGGGGAAAGTGAGGGAGCGCCCCAGTTCGGCCCCGTGAGGAAGGGCGGACTGCTGGAGCGCGCGAGGGAGAAGATGTCAGCCGCCGCCAAGGCTGTCTCCGAGAAGGTTCTGAAGAAGGTGGGGCTGAAGGACTTCCTCACCAAGAAGAGCGAGAAAGGCTGGGTGCGCTATAGGTACGTCTACTACAAGAACGGGTACGGCTACGCCACGGACGGCTGGCAGCCGATAAAGTTCAAGGCGGACTATCCGAGGGAGTGGGAGGGCAAGGCTGTCCTTGACAGCAAAGTGACGGACACTGGCAGCACTCTCGGTGCGGGCAGCATGGAGGACGTGCTGAAGAAGATGCTGGGCGGTGGCGGTGTCAGGAGGGTTGACCCCGAGGGCATAAGGAAGTCGCTCGCCGCAATAAGGAGTGCCTTGTACGAGGGAAGGAAGAAGAACGGGCATCCGCTCAACAGAGGCTCGTTCCAGCTCGTGGCCCTCGAAAGCGACGCTGCCTCGGCGGAGGGCTCAAAGCGCAACAAGAGGTACATAACGCTCTCCGACGAGAAGCTGGAGGCGGCGATGAGGCTGGTGGACAATGCGGAGAACGCTGAGATGTACACCATACCCGACGGGCTTGCCGTGACCGCCGACGGCATGATGGCCGTCTTCATGCGCGTAACACCCGAAAGGGAAGAAGCCGTGTGGAAGGATGGCCGTGTCTATCTGAACGAGAAAGGACGCAGGGACATAGAGTACAGTAGGAATGCTCGGTTGGGGAAAGAGAAAGAGGCTGAGAACCCCGAGGAGGCGGAGCGCATAAGACAGCAGCGGGAGGAGCTGGAGAAAATGCTCAGCGAGGCGGGCGACCTTGACAGCGACCCCTACTTCCAGATTGTGGAAAAGGAGGGAGAAGGGCCTGCCGACACTGAGGGAGGAGATAATGGAGAGCCTGGCGGGGATGTGACCGCCGAGGGGGAGAACGCCCCTTACTCCAAGCTGCTTGATATGGTGCGTACCCTTTACAAGGAGGGCAAGCAGGCCGCCGCCAAATTCGCGAGAAGCTATTTCAACGTTGTGAACACCCCCGACTTCATGAAGGAGCTGGGTCTGACTGGAGGCAAGTTCACCGTGAGGTACGGCACAGTGTCGAGACATGTGGGGAAGGACGCTGCGTACAAGCTCCCGATCGAGGTATGGGAGAAGCTGCCCGAGGCTCTCACCCACCCCTTCGCTATAACAAGATACAACAAGGCAGGTGAGGACAAAGAGGAGGGGAAGGCGAAGTCGTTCAGGATATACACGTCCATCAAGACGGATAACGGCTATGTTGTCGCAGGGATTGACGTCAAGAACACGGGCGAGGACTTGGAAGTGAACTCCATATCGACAGTGTTCAGCAAGAGCACCAAGACAGGCGAGAAAGAGGAAATACTGTACAAGAGCCCAGAAATAACCCCTGAACAAACGTCACTTCTGGGTGGACACAATTTCCGCCAATATCCGTCTGAACAGGGGTCTTCTGAACGCAAAGGTAAGGAGAAGGGAAACACCGCGCAAGAAAACAAAGAGAAGAAAAAGAGGAGGATGGAAACGGAACACCCCTCTATGGAGACAATCACGTCTCTGAAGAAGAAGCACCCTGGATTTATCATCCTCAATAGGTCGGGAAGTTTCGATTATTGGGCTTATGGCGAGGATGCAAGAACCTTGTCGGAGGTGCTGGGGCTGCCTCTGAAGCGTGTCACTCTCGACGGGGGCGGGGAAGTCGAGGCTGTCGAGTTCCCGAACGAGAAGATAGACGAGTATTTCCGCCAAATCATAGAATCGGGGCATCGCTTTGCTGTAATAGAACCCAAGAGAGAACCGTTGGGCCGGAAAGAGCCGCCCTTGCACTATAAAATGGGGCTATGGTCGAATTTGGGTAACTTAAGATACTATAGCGAGCATAAGAATGTAAGAACCAACGAGACAGTGCGGAAAGGGTTCCGGAACGGTTTTACTGTCGAGGACATCTATGACGCAAAGACAGGACGCTTAAAGTCGCACACTGTCTTTGACCAGGACGGCAATGAAGTCGGGAACACGATTTGGAATGACGACGGGAACATCAATTATGAGAGCAAAGGCGACGAGGAGTTTTACTACTACGATAATGGAGATGACGAGGGCAGCCAAGGGGATGTAGGCGGGAAGAAGAAATCCGAAGAGAAAGAGCCGAAGCCCGTGGGCAAGGGCCCGTATGGAGACATATATGACCAGTTCAAAGGGAAACCGAAAGAGGCTTTTGACTTCTTGCTCAAGAAGAGGGGCGGCCACCTGAAGGGCGTGTTCCACCGTGACGAGATTGGGGACATAGACCTCATCTGGGGGGACGCTCCGAGCGACGACAGAGGCAAGGGCTTAGCCCACATAATCCGCAAGCACGTGGAGGCTCACACCGACTTCGCCTCTGAAGAGGAAGCGG
>JAJPZF010000067.1 GCA_021204545.1 Prevotellaceae bacterium | reverse complement strand
GGCTTGGCCCCGGGCGAGGTTAGGCGCATGCGGCAGGCGAAAGGCAAAAACTGCGCTTTTCCTTGCCTTATTGCACCCGCTTGCAGTAACTTTGCAGCGATTTTGCGGCGAGACCCCGCGATCACTCACGACTTAAAGGCGAACAACCCACACGTATGAAAGATAATCTCGTCATAGTAGAGAGCCCCGCGAAGGCGAGGACGATAGAGAAATTCCTTGGCGACGGCTACAAAGTCCTGTCGAGCTACGGCCACATCCGTGACCTCAGGAAGAAAGACTTCGGCATCGACATGGAGACGTTCGAGCCACAGTACGAGGTGCCCGAGGACAAGCGGGAATTGGTCAGCAACCTGCAGAGAAACGCCAAGGACGCAAAGACGGTGTGGCTGGCTTCCGATGAAGACCGCGAGGGAGAAGCCATCAGTTGGCACTTGAAAGAGGTGCTGGGCCTGGACGACGCGCGCACAAAGCGCATAGTCTTCCACGAAATCACCAAGCCCGCGATACTGGAAGCCATAAAGAATCCCCGCGACATCGACAAGAATCTCGTCGACGCCCAGCAGGCCAGGCGCGTGCTCGACCGCCTCGTGGGCTTCAAGCTCAGCCCTATCCTGTGGCGAAAGCTGATGCCCTCGCTAAGCGCCGGCAGGGTGCAGAGCGTGGCCGTGAGGCTTATCGTGGAAAAGGAGAGGGAAGTGAACAGCTTCAAGGGGGAGAACCACTTCCGCGTCACGGCCCTGTTCATAAACGCCGAGGGAAACGCGCTGAAAGCCGAGCTTAACCACAAGTTCAGCAAGGAGAAGGACGCGCTCGCCTTCCTGGAATCGTGCAAGAACGCACGGTTCACGGTGGAGGATGTCCAGCCGAAACCCGTGACGCGCTGCCCCGCCCCGCCCTTCACCACAAGCACCCTGCAGCAGGAGGCGGCGCATAAGCTGCGCTTCTCCGTGGCCCAGACCATGAACATAGCGCAAAGGCTCTACGAGAGCGGATACATCACCTACATGCGCACCGACAGCACGAACCTCTCCTCGCTGTGCCTGAACGCAAGCCGCCAGTACATCACGCAGAACATCGGGGAAAAGTACTCGAAGACCCGGCAGTATCGCACCCGCACCAAGGGGGCGCAGGAGGCGCACGAGGCGATACGGCCCACCTACATCGAGAACACCACCATAGAAGGCACGGCCCCAGAGCGCCGGCTCTACGACCTGATAAGGCGAAGGACGCTGGCCTGCCAGATGGCAGACGCACTGATTGAGCGGACAACGGCGACAATCAGCGTGAGCGGCTCGAGGTACAGCTTCACGGCCAACGGCGAGGTGACGAAGTTCGACGGCTTCCTGCGCGTCTACAAGGACACGGAGCCCGAAAGCCCCGAGGCAGAGACGGAAAGCAAGGAGCTGCCGCCACTCAAGAGCGGGCAATCGCTGGAACAGCAGGAGATATGCGCCACACAACGCTTCGCCCAGCGCCCCCCGCGCTTCAACGAGGCGGGCCTCGTGCGGAAGCTCGAGGAGCTGGGCATAGGGCGCCCGTCGACTTACGCCTCGACAATCACCACAATACAGCAGCGCGGCTACGTGAAGAAGGCGGACAAGGAGGGCGAGAGCGTGACTTACACCCTCCTGACCCTGAAGAACGGCAAGATAACCCGCGGCGAGAAGACGGCGACCCTCGGGGCCGAGCGCGGTAAGCTTGTGCCAACGGACATAGGCATCGTGGTGAACGACTTCCTCATCGAATATTTCCCCGAGATACTCGACTATAACTTCACCGCCGACGTGGAGAAAAGCTTCGACGAGATAGCCGAGGGGAAGATGCGCTGGGACAAAATGATACGCGAGTTCTACGTCAAGCTCTCACCTCTCGTGGAAAAGGCCCTCAGCACCAAGACGGAACACCGCGTGGGCGAGCGCATTCTGGGCCGAGACCCCAAGACGGGCAACGTGGTGTCGGCGAGAATCGGGCGATACGGCCCGGTTATCCAACTGGGACAAGCAGGCGACGAGGAGAAACCCCGCTTCGCGAGCCTCGGGAACACGCAGAGCCTGGAGACCATCACGCTGGAAGAGGCGCTCGAACTGTTCCGCCTGCCACGCGCGCTCGGGGAGTATGAGGGCGAGCCAGTGACCGTAGACTCGGGACGCTTCGGCCCTTACGTGCGCTTCAAGGGAACATTCGTCTCGCTGCCCAAGGGCGCGGACCCGACGGCCGTGAGCCTTGAGGAGGCCATCAGCCTGATAGAAGAAAAACGCCGGGCGGAAGAGGCGAAACACCTCAAGCGGTTTGACGAAGAACCCGAGCTGGAGGTGCTTAACGGGCGCTTTGGGCCCTATCTCACGTACAAAGGGACGAACTACCGCTTGCCTAAGCCGCTAAGGGAGAAGGCTGCGGAGCTTACCCTTGAGGAATGCATGAATGTCGTGAACAACACGGCGGCTAAGCCAGAGAAAACGGAGCGCAAGCGCAAGACTTCCCGCAAGAAATGACGAGAATCATCCTGATAGGCTACATGGGCGCGGGGAAAACCACCATCGGCCGGCAACTGGCTATGGCTATCGACGTGCAATTCTACGACCTCGACTGGTACATCGAGATGCGTTATCACCGAAGGGTGGCGGAGATCTTCCAGGAGAGAGGCGAGGAGGGCTTCCGCGACCTGGAGCAAAGGATGCTGCACGAGGTGGCTGAGTTCGAGGACGTCGTGCTGAGCTGCGGCGGAGGCACGCCTTGCTTCTTCGACAATATGGACTATATGAACCGACAAGGCGAGACGGTGTACCTGAAAGCGCCGGCCGACGTGCTCGCGGCGCACCTTAGGATGGGAAAGACGGAGAGACCGCTCATAAAAGGCAAGTCGCCCGAGGAGCTTCGGGTGTTCATCGCCGAGAGCCTCGCCGCCCGCGAGCCTTTCTACAACAGGGCAAAGCACATATTCGACGTGAGTCTGCTCGACAACTACGACAAGATATCCCTCACCGTGGGACTTTTGAGAAAAGAATTAGGACTTTAACCTCAAACATCGTGGCTATGAAGAAATGGCGCATAGAAGATTCCGAGGAGCTCTACAACATAAAGGGCTGGGGAGTGAACTATTTCGGCATCAACGACAAGGGGCATGTCTACGTGACCCCAAAGAAAAACAGCGTGCAGGTCGACCTGCAGGAGGTTGTCGACGAGCTTGCGTCGCGACACGTCTCGACGCCTTTGCTGCTACGCTTCCCGGACATCCTGGACAACCGCATAGAAAAGACGGACGAATGCTTCAGGAAAGCCGCCAAAGAATACGACTATAAAGCCGAACACTTCATAATCTTCCCCATAAAGGTCAACCAAATGCGCCCGGTAGTCGAGGAGATCATCAGCCACGGCAAGCGCTATAACCTGGGACTTGAGG
>JAJPZF010000042.1 GCA_021204545.1 Prevotellaceae bacterium | reverse complement strand
TCGGTGAGGTAGAAGAGGGGGGCGGGGTTGGTCTGCGGCTGCTGGTAGAAGTGCAGCCCCGAGTCGTTGGTGCGCGGGTGCCAGAGTGAGAGCAGGCGTATCATCTCAGCCGCCGCCCAGATGGCGGGGCCGTAGCCGTGAGCCGCTGCCGAGCTTACGGGGCGGTAGTAGTAGAAGGCGGGGTCGAAGCCCATGCCCGTTCCCACGCACGTTCCCTCCACCTTGCCCTCAGGCGTTATCTTGCTCTCGACCGCGCTCCAGCCGAGCATGGCCACAGGGCCGTACGTTATGCCCTCGAGCCATCCCTCGTTGATGGCGTGGGCTATGCAGTAGGTGTAGATGGCCGTTGCGCTTGTCTCGAGGTAGGAGTCGGGGCGGTCGAGCAGCTGGTGCCAGAAGCCCTCGCTGCTCTGGCACTGCGCCAGCCCTGCCACGTGCCGCTCGAGCTGCGTGAGCAGGAAGGGTCGGTCTGGGTGGTCTTCGGGCAGGATGTCGAGCAGCTCCACGGTGGTCAGCAGAGCCCATCCGTTGGCCCTTGCCCAGTGGTAGGTGGGCTGCTGGGGGAGACCCTCCACGTATCCGTGGCGGTACAGGCCCTTCTCAGGCACCCACATGCGGTTGACGAACATGCGGTAGAGCCTCGCGGCCTCTGTGAAGCGGGCGGTGTCTCCCGTGTACACGCCGCGCTCGGCTATGGCGGGCAGCCCCATGTAGATGTCGTCGAGCCACACGGTGTTGTATTGAGGGCGGTGGCGGGCGAGCATCCCGTCCTCAGGCATACGGTACTGCCTGTGGTCGATGAAGTCGTAGTAGTTCTCTATCACGTCGTCAAGCCCCGGCTCCGCTCCCGGCTTGCCTTGCAGCTTCATCATGGCGGTGACCATCGTGCCGCAGTCGTCGAGGGCTTGGGGGCGGCATATCTGCGCCATCTGCTGGTCGATGATTGTGTCCTTGCCTTGGAAGAGCGGGTACATGTCGCGCACGAACTCAAGGCGCCGCGCGACGTACTGGGCGTAGCGCCCGTCGCCCGTTATGCGTGAGGCGGCGAGCAGGGCCTGGTAGGTGATGCCCCACTCGTAGCTGCCTATGCGGAACGACCCTTGCTCCAGTCTTCCGTCCGCCTGGAGGCTGTGGGGCGAGGCCGCGTCAATGTAGTGGAATATGCGGTCGAGCGAGGCCTTGATGCTGTCCTTGTCGGCGCTGGCGTAGGGTATGCGGTACTGTGGTGTGAGCAGGTGTAGCGGCGTGTTCATGTCGTTCACCTCCACCGTCTGGGCGCTCAGGGCTGCTGTCAGTGCGAGCAGCGGGCAGAGGGCAAAGAGGCGTAATGCTTTCATGATGGGGTGTTGGTTAAGTGTTGTGCAAGGGCAAAGGTAGTGCAAGCGAGAGCAATAAGCAAGCGAAAGCGCAGCTTTCAGCTTGCGTTTGCCGAGCGCAGCCTTACCTTCGCTGCAGGCCAAGGTAGTGCAAGCGAGAGCAATAAGCAAGCGAAAGCGCAGCTTACCAGCGTTGCTGCCCTGTGCCTTTGGCGATCTCCCCATCGCTCGGCAAAGCTGGAAAGCAAGCTTTGCGTCGCCTGTCAGCTCTTCGCCGCTGCGAGGGCGCGAGGGCCTCGGCTGAGCCTCACAGTGAGGCCTTGCGGCTCTCCCTTGCCACCACCCCGGCCAGGAGCAGCAGGGAGACAAGGTTGGGTATTGCCATGAGGGCGTTCATGCTGTCAGCCAGGTCCCAGACGAGCGAGAGGCGCACCGTCGCCCCCGCGAACACGAGAAGGATGAAGACGAGGCGGTAGGGCAGTATGAGCCGGCGGCCGCCAAGATACTCGGCAGCGCGCTCGCCGTAGTAGCTCCAGCCGAGCATGGTGCTGAAGGCGAAGGTGAGGATGCCGAACGTGAGCAGTGGCGCGCCGAGATAGGGTATCTTGTCGAACGCCATCCTCGTCAGCGCGGCGCCGTTGTCGTAGCTGATGTCCCCGTAGGCGAGGACGCTCGTCACGAGCACCAGCCCCGTCAGGGCGCAGATGACCACCGTGTCCCAGAACGTGGCGCTGCTGCTCACGAGAGCCTGCCTTGCGGGGTCGCGCGTCTGCGCAGCCGCCGCCACGATGGGGGCGGAGCCCATGCCGCTCTCGTTGCTGAACAAGCCACGGGCTATGCCGTAGCGGGCAGCCTGCATGAGGCCCGCGCCTGCGAAGCCTCCCCCCAGCGCCCTTGGGCTGAAGGCGCTCGCCGCGATAAGCCTCACGGCGGGCAGGAACTGGGCGTGGTTGAGGCAGAGGATGTAGACGCAGCCCGCGACGTAGAGCAGAGCCATCAGCGGCACGAAGGCGCTGCACACACGGGCGATGCCCTTCACGCCGAAGAGGATGACCAGAGCCACGGCACCGGCCATCACCAAGCCGCACAGCCAGGGGGCGATATGGTAGTTCTCTCCGCAGAGCATGGAGATGGCGTTGCTCTGCACCATGTTGCCTATGCCCATGCTCGCCACAGCCGCGAAGAGGGCGAAGAGAGCGCCTCCCCAGCGGCAGTGCAGGGCGTTCCTCAGAACGTACATGGGGCCGCCCACCGTCCTGCCGTCACCCGTCCGCTCCCTGTACCTGACAGAGAGCAGGGCCTCGGCGTACTTCGTGCTTATGCCGAACACGCCCGTCAGCCAGCACCACAGCACCGCCCCCGGCCCTCCGAGGGCTACGGCCGTGGCTACCCCCACTATGTTGCCCGTGCCTATCGTGGCGGCGAGCGAGGTGGCGAGGGCGCCGAACTGCGACACGTCCCCGCTCGCCCCCTCGTCCTTGCTCACGCTCAGGCGAATGGCCCGCAAGAGATGCCGCTGGGGGAAGCGGAGGCGGAAGGTGAGATAAACGTGCGTGCCGAGCAGGAGCACTATCATCGGCCAGCCCCAGAGGCAGTCGTCGACGGCGGTGATGAGGGAGGCAAGGGTGTCGTAAAGCTTCATAACGCGGCAGCGAAGTTAACAATTATAGCCAAACATTAGGCAGAGGCATAACAAAATGTTACCTTTGCCCACATATCACAACGAAAGGAGGCAGCCACAAATGCACATAGTAGTATCAGGAAACATAGGCTCCGGCAAGACGACGCTCACGCGCCTGCTCGCCAAGCACTACGGCTGGCAGGCGAAGCTCGAGCCCGTGATCGACAACCCCTATCTCAGCGACTACTACAGCGACATACCCCGCTGGGCGTTCAACCTCGAGGTCTACTTCCTCAAGGAGCGCTTCCGCCAGGCCCTCGAGATAGCAGCCCTCGGCGGCGACGTGGTGCAGGACCGCTCCGTGTGGGAGGGAGTGAGCGTCTTCGTGGAGAACAACATGAGGATGGGCAACCTCGCATGGCGCGACTACCAGACCGTCATCTCCCTCTTCGAGCAGATGCAGAGGCAGCTCCGCCTGC
>JAJPZF010000105.1 GCA_021204545.1 Prevotellaceae bacterium | reverse complement strand
AAGGACTAGCTGATATTTTCTTTTTCTTATCACAGTCACAGTCACAGTCACAATCATAGTCATAGTCTGCTTGTTTTGCTTGTTTTTGGTTGTTTTGCTTGTTAAAACAACCATTTGCTTGTTTTGCTTGTTTTTGACTCGCGTTGTGATTGCCGGCAGGCGCCCCGCCCTGTCTTCCCGCCTCCCTGCGCTTCTCCACGGTGTTCTCGTATTTCGAGTTGTTGTCGTCTATCTGGATCCTGATGAACTCGAATATTCCTCTCGCCGCGTCGCTCATGGGGATGACCGTTCCGTCGGTCCCGTAGTCGATGATCGCGTCCTGCACCTCATGCCGCAGTTCGGCCGGAAGGTTTCTCAGGGCCTTGCCCCATTTGAAGCCGAAAATAAATCCCTGTCTCTCCCTCGCCATTATCAGTCCTCCTTTAGATAATCGTTGATTTCCCTGATGAACCCGTCGAGGCTGCGGCACACGACGTAGCGGTACTCGCCGTTCCTCGTCACGTCGGCCTCCCACTCCTTCTGCTCGCCGCTCTGTCTCCCCTTCGCGTTCTTCATTTCGATCAGCAGCGCGCCGCGGCCGTGCCGGGGCACGAGCAGCAGCAGGTCGGCCACGCCCTTCAGCACGCCCTCGCCCTTCATCTTCGCGGCCACGATCCTGTTTCTGTCCCCGCCGTTAGGCACGGCGAACAGCCGCTCCCGCAGCGTCGGATGCTGGTATCTGAACCAGTCCACGCACATGCGCTGCAGGTCGTGCTCGCTGCCCTCCCAGGGCCTTTCGTCTGTCGTCGTCAATGTCATGTCACATGAAGTTCATTATCTCGTTTTCCATGTCCTCCCTCCTCATCCTCGGAAGGTACTCGCTCAGCGTCAGGCCCACCGCCCTCTCGTAGAACTCCTCGAACTGCGTCTGGTCCATGTCATCGAACCTGATCGACCGGAACACTATCTCGATCTCCCCGCGCTCGTTCACATACGGGTCGTAGTATCCCAGATCCCGCTTGTACCTCCGCAGCATGGTCTCCGGGTCCCTGGCGTCGACGTGCCACCTCTCCGCGAGCTCCTCCGGCAGGTTGTCGGCGACAAGCTTCACGAGGGCGAAGAACTTGCGGTGGAAGCGTATGTTCCTCGGCTTCTTCACCGTGAGAAGGAAGTCCTTCCCGCCGCCGAGCCTCCGCTTGGCGTCCCAGTCGCTGCCGTACACCGGCACGAACCCTTCGGGCATGTTCCTGCAAAGTATCTCCATCGTCTATTCGTTCGGTCGATATATGTCCGCCAGCCGTCTGTACTTGACCGCAAGGGCCTCGTGTTCGGCGGCAAGGGCCTCGTGCGAGGCGGCGATGTCGTCAAGGGCCTCGGCCGTCGGTGATATGTCGGAAACCGGCGGAAACAGCGTCAGATCGGAATGTACGCTCTCCTCCTGACTATCCGCTGAAGATCGTCCGGCGGACTCCTTCGCGGCCGCCATGTTCCTCTCCACCGCGTTCCTCAGCCGTTTGGCGGCTTTCGGATAAGCCCCCTGACGGGCCGAATAGAAGTCCAGGACGGAGTCGAGCGATATTATCCAGCCGTCGCCGGCCTTTGTCGCGGGAAGCCGGTCCGACTTCCTTCTCAGAAGATGATAGACCGCCCAGTTGGTTACTCCGAGCAGGTCGGCGGTCTCATTGACGGTCATGGATTTTCTCAGACTTGTCATAACATCCTCCTCTTTTTCAGAACGGCAGGTCGTCGTCCTTTTCCTCGAAGAACTCCGGGTCATTGGTCTGAGGCAGGGCCGTCGGCTCCGGCTTCGGCCGCTGCTGCTGTTGCTGAGGCACGGGGCGCAGGTGGCCCACAATGGGCAGGTTCCCTCGCTGTTCCTCGGTCATCGACTCCCGCTCCGCCTTGCCGAGGTTCGGCTTGAGCAGGTGCGTGTCGCCGCCCTCGGCGACGGCCTTGAGCTCCCACGCCGTGAGGGCGAGGTGCCACGTCCCGTTGCGCCACTGCGAGACCGCCGGAGAGGCGTCGAGGTCGATCCTGAGCATCTTGTGCCCGTTCTCCTTCCTTATCCGCAGCTCCGCCGTAGGCAGGGCGCTCAGGTTGATTTCAATGTTGTATCTCATCGTTTCAGTGTTTTAGTCGGTTTCATTGTTCTCCCCGCCGAATATCTTCCGGTCGGTGATCTGTTCTCTGTGCGCCTCCAGCCACGCGATGAAGCCGCCGAGCATCCCCCGCAGCCGGTCCTCCGCGTAGCCGTGGTCGTAGGTGTACTCCTCGGCGTAGATCTCCCCGCCGATGACCGGACACCTCGGCGTGCCGCCCCTCAGCGCGACCGCCGTGTACTCGAAGCTCCGCACGTTCCTCATCTCCCCGCTCTCCACGAGGCAGTAGGGATAGACCAGCTTCTGCCATCCACGCTCGTACTTGCCGAACTGATAGCTCCCCGTGGCCTTGATGTCGTACACCTTGTCCCGCACGATCTCGTCCGCGTAGCCGTAGAGCTCCACCAGCCCGGCGTCGGTGCGGATCAGCCCCCGGCAGAGGTGCTGCGCCACCGCGTCGGGGCCGAATCGCGCCGCGATACGGCGCACAAGGCCCGCGTCGTAGTGGAACGTGAATCCCTCCATCTCGGCATGGATCACCCGGCTCCCGTCGACCGCCTCCTCCGAAAAGAGGGTCATATCATTGCGCAGCGTCCCCCGCCCCGCGATGAGGCAGTCCACCGCCTCGTTAAGGCACGTTCCCCGCGCCTGCGCCTCGGTGGCGGGACGGGGCACCCTGTTCACGCTGTCGATCAGTTCCCGCTCCCTCTCGGCCGCGAGCGCCCCCGGCACGGCGTCCTCCAGCCGCTCCTCGTCCGCGTCGGCGTCGAGCAGCCGCTGGAAGCCGTCCAGCAGTGAGGGGTAGATACGGTAGTCAGGCCTGCACATAGCACTCGTTGATCTTGTCGTACACGGCCCCGATCTCCTGCGCCCTCCGGGCGAGCCTGTCGGCCCCCGCGATGCGGCTGTTGAACACCGGCTCCGCCTTCATCATCGACTCCTTCACGGCGTTCAGATCCTCCGCCGTGGTCGCGGCCCTGGCGGCCGTGTCGATCGCGTCCATCATCTTCTCGTACCGCGCCGTGAGATCCCGCCGCTCGGCCTGGCTCTCCCCGTACCGGGCGATGATCCCGGAGAGGAAGTCGTTCGCCGCCCCGGCGCGGCCCTTCGCGTCGACGAGGACCGGGATCCGGATCTCCGGCTCGAGGTTGCACGTGTTCTTGGCGTAGAACCACTCCGTAGGGTTGAAGCAGATCGTCCTCTGTCTCCCCACCATCTGAAGATAGCCGACGAGGTCGACCTCCTTCATCAGATCATTGGCCGACGAGCCGCCGACCTCCGGCCGCTTGACCGGGGTCTCCCCGTCCGCGCCCTTGGACTCCTTCTCGTGCGCGATGAAGATCACGTTGC
>JAJPZF010000024.1 GCA_021204545.1 Prevotellaceae bacterium | reverse complement strand
CACTGACTAAGTAGAGGACGGGGCGGAAGCCACGAGGGGGCTCGTTAGCCGCCGCAAAAGATGTGTAGACCCCTTCGGCAAAAGGGGTGTAGACCCCTTCCGCGAAGGGGTTGTAGAAGGGGACCGCTAAAGGCCAAGTATTTCCGCCGCCATCCGTAGCAGTGTCCTTTTTTTCCCTATCTTTGTGGCTGCGGTATGGCACAGACAGAGACGAGACGCAGCGTGGTAGGCATCGGGGAGACCATCCTCGACATACTCTTCCAAGAGGGAAAGCCCGTGGCCGCCGTGCCTGGCGGCAGCTGCTTCAACTCCATAATATCAGTGGGCCGCACCGGCACTCCCTGCTACTTCACAGGCTACTCCGCAGAGGACGCGGTAGGCCGTCAGACGCTCGGCTTCCTCGAGGCTAACGGTGTGCGGACGGACTACTTCCAGCTGCGTCAAGGCGAGCAGAGCTGCATCTCGCTCGCCTTCCTCAACCAGAGGGGCGACGCTGACTACATCTTCTACAAGTTCCGCCCCAAGCTGCCTCCCTCCTTCCCCCTGCCCCAGCTCCGCAGGGACGACGTGCTGCTGCTCGGCTCTTACTTCGCCGTATGCCCCGGAACGCGACAGAAGATGCGGCAGCTGCTCACCCAAGCCAAGGAGAGCGGGGCGACAGTATACTACGACCTTAACTTCCGACGCTCACACCTCAAGGAGCTCCCGCGCCTGCTGCCGCCCATACGCTTCAACATGAGGCACAGCACGATAGTCAGGGGCTCGGCGGACGACTTCGAGATAATGTACCGCACCCGTGACGCAGAGGAGATTTACCACAAGCACATCTCCAGGCATTGCCCTCTCTTCATCTGCACCGACGGCGCAGGGGAGGTGAGGGTCTGCACTCCCCGTGGGACGCTCCGCTTCGATGCCCGAAGAGTGGACAAGGTGGTAAGCACGGTGGGGGCGGGCGATAACTTCAACGCAGGACTGGTGTGCGCCCTCATCAACGAGGGCATTACCCTTAAGGCGTTGACGAGCCTCTCGGAGGACGGCTGGCGTAGGGTGATAGGGACGGCTGTCGCCTTCGCCGCCGAGGCGTGCCAGACGACGGACAACTACGTCAGCCGTGAGTTCGCACTAAGGACAATAACCAAAGCAATATAACAACATGAAGAGTATCTTAGCCCTTTGGGCAATCGTGGCTGCCGCGCCTCTTATGGCACAGGAAGACAGCATTGAAGCGAACAAGGACACGCTCATCTTCACCACCGTCGTGGAGAACCCTATCACGTCCATCAAGAACCAGAACAACAGCGGCACATGCTGGTGCTACTCGTCGCTCGCCTTCCTTGAGAGCGAGGCGCTGAGGAAGCACCCTGAGATGAAGGACATCGACCTCTGCGAGTCGTTCGTCGTGAACAAGACCTACATCGACCGAGCCGACCGCAACATACGCACGCACGGAGACGCAAGCTTCTCGCAAGGTGGCTCGTTCTATGACGTCATCTACTGCATGGCTAACTACGGGCTTGCCCCCGAGGGCGTTATGCCTTACCCTGAGACGCTCTACGGCGACTCGCTCTACAACTTCTCGAGCTTCTTCCCCCCGATGGAGGCGTACGTGGAGGCTATATCGAAGAGCGATGCGAAGCGGATTAACCCAAGTTGGCGCAACAGCGTGCAAGGGATGCTCGACGACTACTTCGGCAAGTGCCCCGACGAGTTCGAGTACGAGGGGAAGACGTACACGCCGCAGTCCTTCGTGGAGTACCTCGGCCTTAACGCCGACGACTACGTGAGCTTGACCAGCTACACTCACCACGCCTTCTACCAGCCCTTTATCCTTGAGATACAGGACAACTGGCGATGGGCAAGCAGCTATAACCTTCCCCTCGACGAGTTTATGCGTGTGATGGAGGAGGGCGTACGCAACGGCTACACCTTCGCATGGGGAGCGGACGTGAGCGAGGAGGGCTTCAGCCGACGTCTGGGTAAGCACCTAAGCGTGGCTACCGTTCCCATTCCAAAGAAGGGTCCGTCGGTGGGTAGCGACCAGAGCCGTTGGACGGGAGAGCCTCAGGGGGCGAAGATATCCGAGAGTGACCAAGAGGGCGAGCTTGAGATAACACAGGAGCTGCGTCAGCTTGGCTACGACAACTGGGAGACGACGGACGACCACGGCATGCAGATATACGGCATAGCCAAGGACCAGAACGGCAAGGAGTACTTTATGATGAAGAACTCTTGGGGAGAGACGGGACCGTACAAGGGCTTGTGGTACGTCTCCAAGCCTTACGTCGCCTACAAGACAATGAACATACTAATCAACAAGAACGCTGTGCCGAAGGACATCCGCAAGAAGCTCGGCATATAGATACAGATGAACTACCGCTGGAACCTGCCTGAGTCTAACACAGAGGAGGAGGAGAAGGCTGGCGAGCTTGCCAAGGCCTTGGGGATGAGCCCCGTCCTCTGCCGCCTGCTCCTGCGCCGTGGCATTACGGACACGCAGGAGGCGAGACGCTTCTTCCACCCTCAGCTGAGTGAGCTGCACGACCCCTTCCTGTTTAAGGACATGGACACAGCCGTCGCAAGGCTTAACGAGGCGATAGGCAGGAAGGAGCGTATCCTCGTGTACGGCGACTACGACGTGGACGGGGTGACGGCGGTGGCGCTGGTCTTCAAGTTCATAAGACGCTTCTACAGCAACGTTGACTACTACATCCCCGACCGCTACGAGGAGGGCTACGGCGTGTCTACCCAAGGCATTGACTACGCTGAGGAGACCAACGTGAGGCTCGTCATCGTGCTTGACTGCGGAATAAAGGCGGTGGAGACGATACAGTACGCCAAGGACAAGGGCATCGACTTCATCATCTGCGACCACCACGTGCCCGACGCTGTCTTGCCTCCTGCCGTGGCTATCCTGAACGCCAAACGCCCCGACGACACCTACCCCTACAAAGAGCTGTCGGGCTGCGGCGTAGGCTTTAAGCTGATGCAAGGCTTCGCCCAAACGGGCGGCATAGAGTTCTCCCAGCTTTACCCTCTGCTTGACCTTTGCGCAGTGAGCATCGCCTCCGACATAGTGCCGATTTTGGGAGAGAACCGCATACTGGCTTACCACGGACTGCGACAGCTCAACTCAAGGCCGAGCGTGGGCATTCAGGCGATAATGGACATCTGCGCACTCGGTGAAAGGGAGGTGACGCTGAACGACATCATCTTCAAGATTGGACCACGGCTCAACGCCTCAGGACGCGTGCAGAACGGGAAGGAGGCGGTGAAGCTGCTGGTGGAGCGTGACGCGAAGGTGGCACTGAGGGAGGCGAGCCTTATCAACCACTACAACGACCAGCGCAAAGACCTCGACAAGAGTATGACCGAGGAGGCGAACAACATAGTGAAGAGCCTCGACAGCACGGAGGAACAAAAGGCTATCGTCATATACAACGCTGAGTGGCACAAGGGGGTCATCGGCATCGTGG
>JAJPZF010000168.1 GCA_021204545.1 Prevotellaceae bacterium | reverse complement strand
TCTTCTGGCGGAAGGGCACGATGCGGAAGTGCCCGTAAGCCGTGGGCAGGTCAGCGTCCACGCCCCTCTCCACGAGCGACTCCCTCTCGAGGCGGTAGGCGATGAGGTCTCTTATGCATATTATCCTGATGCCGAAGCGCTCAGCCACTTCCCTCAGCTGCGGCAGGCGGGCCATCGTGCCGTCCTCGTTGAGTATCTCTATGAGGGCGGAGGCAGGCTGCAGGCCTGAGAGGCGGGCGAGGTCTATGGCAGCCTCTGTGTGTCCCGCACGTCTCAGCACGCCTCTGTCCTGTGCGTAGAGCGGGTTGATATGTCCCGGCCTGCCGAAGTCGGCGGGCTTTGTCTTGGGGTCGGCCAAGGCACGTATGGTGGCTGCCCTGTCGTGTGCGCTCACGCCCGTGGTGCAGCCCTCCAGCAGGTCTACGGTGACGGTGAAGGGCGTGCCGAGGACGGAGGTGTTCTCGTCCACCTGGTGTGGCAGCTGCAGTTCCCTTGCCCTTGCTATCGTTATGGGGGCGCAGAGCACTCCCCTGCCGTTCTGGAGCATGAAGTTCACCTTCTCGGGGGTTATCAGCTCTGCCGCCGTGATGAAGTCTCCCTCGTTCTCGCGGTCCTCGTCGTCCACCACGATGACGAACTTGCCTTGCCTGAAGTCCTCAAGCGCCTCGTCTATTCTGCTTAGCTCGCTCATTCTCTTGTTCCAGTTTGTTTAGTCTGTTAGTTAAATGCCCTGCCACATCCTGTATCTTGCCCATGTCGCGCTGAAGGCGAAGCCTCAGCCTCCAGGCCCGTATGTAGAGCAGCAGCCCGAGGGGCAGCAGGATGCCGCACGTTATGTTGAGCCTGCGGTCCAGGGATGGGTGCAGGTGCTGCTCCGTCTCAAGTATGGGCAGTGTGTTCGTGAGGCCTATCACACGGTTGTCCTGCACGTTGTGCAGCCTCTCCACCAGCGCCTCCAGCTCGTCGCTCAGGGCGGCAAGCTCCTCGTCTTGCTCGGTGCGGAAGAACATGTCCACGTAGCTTGGCAGCCTGAGCAGGTGATGGCTTGAGGCATAGGCTTCGCACTTGCCGCCAAGCTCTTGCAGCTCCCGCCTGAGGAGGGGGAAGGAGGGGTCGTCTATCACAATGTCCTTCTTGTCGAGCTTGCGGCTTGGGCGAAGGCCCAGCAGGCGCATGAAGAACATCTTGTATCCCTCCACGTTGAAGACGACGGAGTCGTTGTTCGACTTGACTGTGAGGAACGCCCCCAGGGGGCATAGCACCATGCTGCTGAGCCACACCCCGAAGGGTATGTACCACTGCCCCGACTTGGCCATCTTCTCGCCGCTGACGTTGACGATGTAGTAGAAGATGAATATCAGCACGCTCACTATGACAGGCACTCCCAGACCTCCCTTGCGGATTATCGCCCCGAGCGGCGCTCCGATGAAGAAGAAGGCGAGGCAGGCCAAGGAGAGGGTGAACTTCTTGTGCCACTCCACGTAGTGGACGTTCAGCGTGTGGTTGTCGTCCTCGGAGATGAGGCTGCGGAAGTCGTACTCCGCCTCGAGCTGCTGCACGTTGCGCCTCGCGCCCCTGAGGGCTGCCTGCTTGGTGTCGTCGGGCATACGCTGGTATGTGGTGTCGAAGGGTTCTGCGCTGAGCCTGGCAAAGGCGAGCAGGGCAGAGTCGGCGTCCTTGCGGCTTGGCTCCCTCTTCATGGCGGCGCGGAGCTGCATGTCGTATATGGCCCGCCCCGTGCTGTCTATTCGGCTCTTGAGGGAGTCGATGCCCGTCTCTATGTGCCTCAGGTTCTTCGTGGCGGCGTTATGCCCGAAGAGGTCGGCGCTCATCAGGTCGAAGCCCCCGTCGAAGGGGATGAGGTCTATCTCGTGGGTGAAGGTCTCGCGCATATAAGGGATGGACACACGCATGCGGTTGCCGCTCTGCGCGTCCATGTTGCGGAAGCGCTCGCCCGAGAAGAGCGTGAGCTGCAGGTGCTGCTTGTCGGCCGTGGTCTGGAGGCGCGCCGAGTCGGCGAGCACTATCTGCACGTCCTCGAAGTTGCCCGAGTTGGTGTATATCACCATGTTGTAGAGCAGCCCCGTCTCCTTATCCTTCCGCTCCACGTAGATGTTGTAGCCCGGGATGGCGCTGTAGAACTGCTTCTCGGGTATCTCCAGCTCGGGCGACTTCCTCTTCATGCTCCACACCAGGGCGGAGAGCCTCTTCGTGGCCTCGGGGCCTATGTTGTTCTGGAAGACGAAGCTGGCGCAGCCTGTCACGAAGACCGCCGAGACGAGCGGGGCGAGTATGCGCACGAGCGGTATGCCCGCCGCCTTCATGGAGAGCAGCTCGAGCCTCTCCCCCATGTTTCCGAAGGTGATGAGGCTGGCGAGCAGTATGGCCAGGGGCAGGGACATAGGCACGAGCGTCAGGCCCATGTACCAGAAGAACTTGGCGAGCACCTGGTAGGAGAGCCCCTTGCCTATGAGCTCGTCGGTGTAGCGCCAGGTGAACTGCATCATGAAGATGAAGAGGCAGACGAAGAATGTCCCCGCGAACAGTTGCAGGAACTCCTTGAGCAGGTAGGCGTCAAGCCGCTTTATGAGTCGCACGGGCCTGGGAGGGAAGCTAACGGGGTTGTCACGGGCGCGAAGGTACGAAGAACGTGTCAAAACAGCAAGAGCCAGCTTGCGGCACAAAGTGCCGAAGGCGCTTCCCAATCGTAGCCGCGGCTTTTAAGCCGTGGGCGGCGGCAAAAACTTTCCCCGATTCTTTGCCGTATAAAGAAATAGCTGTACCTTTGCGCCCGCCTCCACCCCAAAGCAAGAAGGCGCGATAGCTCAGCTGGTTAGAGCGTCGGATTCATAATCCGAAGGTCAAGGGTTCAAGTCCCTTTCGCGCTACACTGCCTGCCCTGCTGAGCTTGATTTCCCAATTCCTCATTTTAAAACGGGGAAATCCGCCCTTCCCCCCGACTTGTGCCGGTGCTGTCGCGGGCGAGGGCGGTCATTTATATTAATCTTTCCGCCCGCGGGCAGCAAGTCTTTCGCTGTCACTTATGCGGGGCCGTCTTCTTCTGCAGGCCGGCCTCCACGATGTTGATGACGTGGTCTCCCAGCTTCTCGCAGATGCTGATGAAGTCCATGTAGAAGACGCCTATCTGGTAGCTGTACACTCCCGCGTCGATGTCCTGCAGGTTCTGGTTCTTGAGCTGGTCGCGGTAGACGTTGATCTCCCGCTCTATGTTGTAGGAGTGGCTGGCGTTGGCGTAGGGCTGCGTCTGGGCGACTTTGCGTACCATCTCCTCCAGCGCGTCGTCAACGAGTCCCATCATCGTCTTCATGTGCCTTATCTGGCTCGCGTCGAAGTCCTCGCGGCTGTACTGGCGCTTGCTGTTGACGGCGCGGGCCAGGTTGTAGCAGCAGTCGCCTATCGACTCCAGCTCTGAGATGCGCTTGAGCATCCTCTGCGTCTGCGCCTTCGACTGGTCGCTGAGCCTTC
>JAJPZF010000134.1 GCA_021204545.1 Prevotellaceae bacterium | reverse complement strand
CTCCTCCTCCAGCAAGGCTTCCACCTCTTCCAGCAAGACCTCCACACCCACCAGCAAGACCTCCTCGACAAGCAGGACTACCACCTCAAGCGGAAGCAAGTCCACCTCAAGCTCCTCCGGCAAGACAAGCACCTCCAGCCGCAGCTCAAGCACCACCAGCCGCACCAGCACCACCAGCCGCACCAGCACTTCCAGCTCCTCCAGCAAGGCAAGCACCAGCAGATCCACCTCCACGAGCCGCGGCTCTGGCAGGAAGTGAGGCGAAGCCCCGCACGGGAAGGTTATTTATAGTGCTGCCTTAGGCACTGGTGCGCCTATCTGCACATCACTTGGCAGACCCTGTCCTGGAAGTCCTTGGCCGCACGGGTGGAGGCTATGCCCTGGTTGATGATGCTGAAGGCTATCACGTGGCCGTCAGGGTTTGTGGCGTAGCCCGAGAGGCTGCTTATGCCCTCCACCGTCCCCGTCTTGGCGTGCACGTTGTGCTGCGCCTCGGTGTTCGCCATGCGCTTCGCCAGAGTGCCGTCGCTTGCCGCCACGGGCAACGCCCCGTACAGGTGTTGCCTTATCTGCTCGTTCTGCCAGGCGTAGACAAGGAACTCGACGAGTAGCTGCGGACTCACGTAGTTGTAGAGCGAGAGACCGCTGCCGTCGGCTATCTCGTAGGCGGAGGCGTCCATCTCAAGCCGTTGGGAGATGAAGCTCTTTATGCGTGCGGCTGCCTGCTTATGCCCCACGCCCCTGCCGCTGCCTCCGTTAGCCGCGATGTGGTAGAACAGACTTTCGGCAAATATATTATCGGATTGCTTCAGCATCCGCAGTAATATTTGGTCAATATTATGCTGACTTTGGCGCAAAAGCTTGGCGGACGAGGGGCAAGGAGTAGTGTATGTTTGCTCGTCGGCAAGGCGGATGCCGACGGAATGCAAGTCGGAGAGGAACTCCTGGGCGAAAGTGTCGCGCCCGTCGATGGTGAGGACATGCAGAGGACCCCACTTGTCGTCCCAGCACCAGCCCCAGCCGTAGTCGTCAGCGTCCTTGAAGGAGATGTCCATGTTCACCGTACCCGCGATACTGTCTATGCCCTGCTCCCTCAGCTCCCTCGCCATCCCGTAGACATCGCCCTGCGCAAGCAGGGGGTCCATCCTGCCCACAACGTAGACATCGCCCTCAAGCACACCGCCCCTCACCTCGCCCGTGATGCGCAGGTCAGTAAGCAGCCTGTAGCTGCCGCCAAGGCAGGAGAGAGCCGTTATGGCAGTGACCAGCTTCTCGCAGCTCGCAGGTCTCATCCTGTGCCTGTAGTTCACTGCGAACAGGTCTTCCCCTGCCGTGATGTCGAAGGCGTAGAGACCCAGCTGCGAGGTGGCGAAGAGGGGAGTGTTGCACAGCGAGTCGAGCTGACGCTGCACGCTGCCCTTCCACGTGTATTCCGGGGCAAGAGGCACGGAGTTCAGGTTGTACCTGCCCCATTGAGGCGCAGTCTCCTGCGGCTCAGGATAGGTGTCCTCGTCAGCCTCCTCGTGGACAATCGGCTGTGGGACAACCTCACCGCTCAAGGAGGGAGGCGCACTGTCGGGCAGCAGGACTACCTTCTTCCTTCTGTCATCTGCGTTCGATGACAGCGAGACAAGCAGAAGCGCAAGCAGCAAGATGTGGTTCTTCACGTTCCTTTTCGCCTTAATCGGGCGGCAAAGTTAACTAATAAATAAGGAGAACGCGTATCTTCGCGGGCAAATCTCTAAAGCTTAGACAGACATGATACGCAGGTTCGATTTCCTTATCATAGGCGGAGGCGTGGCAGGAATGAGCTACGCCCTCAAGGTGGCCGAGGCAGGCAAGGGCAAGGTAGCACTGGTGTGCAAGACCACTCTCGAGGAGGCTAACACGGCTAAGGCGCAGGGAGGCATAGCCGCTGTCACCAACCTTGAGCTCGACAACTTCGAGAAGCACATACACGACACTATGGTTGCGGGCGACTATATCTCCGACCCCGAGGCAGTGGAGCAGGTGGTCAGGTGCGCCCCTGCCGCCATCAAGGACTTGCTCAAGTGGGGCGTGAACTTCGACAAGAACGACAAGGGCGACTTCGACCTGCACCGAGAGGGAGGGCACAGCGAGTTCCGCATACTGCATCACGCCGACGACACGGGCTGGGAGATACAGCGTGGCTTGATGGAGGCAGTGAGGAGGGACAAGCGCATCACCGTGCTTGAGAACCACTTCGCCGTTGAGATCATCACGCAGCATCACTTGGGCGTCGAGGTGACCCGCCGCACGCCCGACATAGAGTGCTACGGGGCTTACATCCTCGACCCCGACACCAAGAAGATAGACACCTTCCTCAGCCGCGTCACCCTCATGGCGACTGGCGGGACGGGAGCAGTGTATGCCACGACCTCTAACCCGAACATAGCCACAGGCGACGGCATAGCGATGGTCTACCGTGCCAAGGGGACGGTGAAGGACATGGAGTTCGTGCAGTTCCACCCCACCGTGCTCTACAACCCCGCAGAGACGCACCCCGCCTTCCTCATCACCGAGGCTATGCGTGGCTACGGCGGCATCCTTCGCCTGCCCAACGGCGAGGAGTTCATGAAGAAGTACGACAAGCGTCTCTCGCTCGCCCCGAGGGACATCGTCTCCCGCGCCATAGACCGAGAGATGAAGATACACGGCCTGAACCACGTCTGCCTCGACGTGCGCCACAAGAACGCAGAGGAGACCAAGCACCACTTCCCCAACATCTACGCCAAGTGCCTGAGCATCGGCATCGACATCACCAAGCAGATGATACCCGTCTGCCCAAGCGCCCACTACCTATGCGGCGGCATCAAGGTGGACAAGAACGCACGCACGTCCATCCGCAGGCTTTACGCCGTGGGCGAGTGCTCCTGCACGGGGCTGCACGGAGGCAACCGCCTGGCCAGCAACAGCCTCGTGGAGGCGGTGGTCTATGCCGACAAGGCTGCGATAGACAGCCTGGCCCACGTCTCAGAGTACTCGCTCAACGAGCAGGTGCCTGAGTGGAACGACGAGGGCACGATGACCAACGAGGAGAAGGTGCTTATAGCTCAGGATGTCCGTGAGGTGGGGCAGATAATGTCCAACTACGTGGGCATCGTGCGCAGCGACCTGCGCCTCAAGCGAGCCTGGACACGCCTCGACCTGCTCTACGAGGAGACGGAGGAGCTCTTCAAGCGAGTGAAGGCGACGAAGGACATCTGCGAGCTTCGCAACATGATAAACGTGGGCTACCTCATCACACGGCAGGCGATGGAGCGAAAGGAGAGCCGAGGGCTGCACTACACCATCGACTACCCCAAGCACGCCTACGACCAGCAGGAGTAAGCCTCCCACTTCATATCCCTTACCGCCAAGCCCTTCCCCCGCGAGAGGAAGGGCTTCTTCGTGCCCGTCGCGGCGACTCACCGCGACTCGCCGCAGTGCTCTCACCGAATGCACCCAGGTGCGCTCACCGAATGCACTCAGGTGCGCTCACCGAATGCAC
>JAJPZF010000023.1 GCA_021204545.1 Prevotellaceae bacterium | reverse complement strand
AGACGTGATCCGACACCCTGACCTTTATCGAGGCCGCGTCCATGATCTCAGGCCATCGGGAGGCGTTTCCGTCCCCGTCATCCCCATCCTCGGCCGCGCCTTCCGCTGTCGCCTCTTTCCATGCCGCCGAGGGGCTGAACAGACGGACGGACGGGCCGGACGCGGCGAATGATTTCCATATTGTCAGACTATCCCCCGTCAGAGGGTCGGTCTCCGGCAGACCCGCATCCAGCTCAATGCCGAACTCGTCGGAGAGAGAGAGGAAGTCCACGGTGAAGGGGTAGTTGACCCACCACCTCAGCGTCTCGTCCGCGCCGTATTCCTCCCCGCGAGAGATCGCCCCCCAAAGGGCGTACCATCCCTGCTCGTTCGAGAACCAGTCCATCGCCAGATGTGTCTCGAGGAGTTTGTCATCCGCATCATACAAGGACATCGCCTCGCCGAATCCGGCGTAAAGGCCATATCCCGCAAGGGGCTGAGCGTAGTCGATCGCCTTCAGTCTCTCGTCGGGAATGCCGTCGAACTTGGTCTGAACGTATCTCTGCACGTCGAACTCCGCCGCGCCGTCGTACGGCTCCCGCGTCTCGCCCGCGAACACGATCGTGGCGACCTCGTCGGCCGCGTCATTGTTCTTCGTCAGGGTGAATCTCCACGGATTGAACGCGAAGTGCACCTGCGGCGGTGCCGTTATCATGAATCCGTATGATATAACCTGTTTTTTCGTTGCCATGTCTCTGTATTTTATGCCCGAAAAGGGCGTTTATTTCAATTCTCCCGGCGTTTCAGCCCCGCAATAGGGAATTGGTCAACTGAACGTCGAACAGCGCGAGGATGCGGTCAGAAATGGCCCTTACGGCCGCCTCGATCTCCTCCGAGTAGATGTCCGTCCGCCCGCCCTCGCGATAGAGCCTCGATCCCTGCGTCATGATCTTCGTCGCCACGCCCCACGGGCTCGCGATGTCCAGCCCCTTGTCGGAGGCCCACTGCGCGATGATGTCGATGAACCACTTCGGCGCGGAGGGCCATGTATGCCCATCCTTCGCGGTCTTGTAGTGCGGGTTCGTCCACGGCCGCGATCCGGTCTCCAGCACGCCGAAGTAGGCGCGGCCGCTGAGCAGCCCGGTCAGCCCGCCCTCCTCGTCCGGAGTGACCGTGACCTGCATGCTCTCGGCGGTCTTTCCCGTGACCCTCTGCCCGGCCGCGATGTGGTTGGCCGTGATCCGCTCCTTCAGCGCGGTCAGCTCCTCGGTCAGTATCGCCTCCGCCTGCGCGGGCAGGTATGTCAGATCGACCGCCATCCCTCATCCTCCGTCCTCGGCGGGTCGGCGACGATGCAGACCCCGACCGCCGTCCTCACGGTCAACCGGACCAATAGCACGCAGAGATTGGCGTCCAGCCGGTCGAACGTCGCGCTGTATTCCATCGTATCCGACAGCGGCTCCAGCTTTCCGCCAATCCGCAGGCAGTCGAGATATACGGCCGCGAGCCGTTTTAGATCATCAATGATCCTCTGTGCCGTGTCCCCGGTGAAGTCCAGCGGCATCGCATCAAGAAAGGCCAGCTGCAGATCGGCCCGCTCATGCCTCATCCCGGCAGAGTCGTACTCGAACGCCCCGCTGATATTCTGCACGTTCAGGAGGCAGGGCAGGGAGGCGTGCTCCGCGCCCTCGTCGACGACCGCCCCGTCCGGCATCCTCCTAAACTTGTCGAGGCGCAGGTTCGCCCGCGCCCATGTCTCGTTGAGGTAGCCGATATTCATCCTCTCGGCCAGCCGCCTCAACACGCTCTCGATTGTCATTGTTTCGTCCATAACTTGATTTTAACGGCGTTTCATCTTCGTCTTGACCTCAGCCTTGCCTCGGCCCTTTTCTGTTGGATCTCGGCCAGTCTGCGGCGGAACTCGCCCTCCTTGAAGTCCATCTCGACGCACTTGTATATCCGCACCCATGGGGTGCGCTTGGCCTCGTCATGATCGGCTATGCCCATACGGCGGGCGTACCAGTCGGCGAGGCCGAAGATCCCGAAGTTGAGGGAGTCTATTCCCGCCGCCCTCTCGTCCTCGGTATGGTCCCTGCGCAGGGCCGCGAAGAGGGCCGTGATGCGGCGGCACTCGTCCGCCGCGAAGCGGATCAGGCCGCAGACCGCCCCCGCGTCGGAGCGCATCAGCCGCCCCGCGTCGACGTCTCCGAGGACCGCCCGCGCCACCGTGAGGATCCGCGCCTTGAGGTCCATCCCCTCGCTGAGGGCGATGTCCTCCAGCGCGTCCAGCGTGAGGCCGTTGAGATCCTTCGGCACGTTGCGCCCGCAGAGGGAGTGCGGCACTCTCGAGGCCATCAGCACCGCCGTCACCTCCGGACGCAGATAGCCGGCGAGGAGCGTCATGTCCCCCGCCGTCATCCGTTTCTGTCGTAACTTACTCATTATCAATCATATTTATCTCTCATATAGGTTCCCGTGCGCATCGTCCATCCGGCCCCGCTCTCCCGCTTCTCGATCACGCCCGTCAGAGCGTCCGGAATGTCGTCATGGGCGTTGCGCCCCTCCTTGCGGAAGGACCTCAGCCGCTGCGCGGCCCTCGGCCAGCGCGTCTCCCAGCCCCTGGGCCAGTAGATCATGTTCTGCACGCGGTCGGCCGTGTTCGTCAGCCTCGCCTCCTTGTTGCCCCGCTGCGTGAACCACTCGATCCGCGTGAAGTCGTTCCCCATCCTCCGCAGGGCCTCCCGCACGCTGACCGCGAAGATATGCCCGCCGTTATTGCTCTCTATATTGGCGACCTCCACCCCGTCCCGGTCCATCATCCTGGCGATCTCCGGGACGGAGGTCTCGACCGAGGCCGGAGAGGCGTAGAGATCGAGGATATAGCACTCGCCCGTGCCGATGAACTCGGCGTAGTCGACGCTCGCGCAGTCGTCGCTCCCGGTGTCCGCCGTGTCGGTGTAGTTCTTGACGATGTAGTCGCCGACGGGCAGGGTGTCGTACTCGTTGAACCGCGTGTATAGCAGCCCCTCCTTCGGCGTCGGCTCCTGCTGGTACTGGGTGAGGAAGACGAACGGCGTGTCCTCCCACAGGCGGTGCAGCTCCTCGACGGTGTGCATGTGCTCCCAGAGGGCGTGTTCCGTCCCGTCCGGGTCGGTCCGGAGGGCGGGCAGCTTGAGGACGGTCCAGTCGCCCGGCTCGCGGCGGATGAGGTGCCCGCACAGATCGTCCTCGTGGAGCCGCTGCATGATGATGATGACCGGGGTGCTGCGGCTGTTGACGCGGCTGCGGATGGTGGTGTCAAAGAGCTCGTTCACGTGGTCCCGGACGCGGTCGCTCTGCGCGTCGTCCGGCTTGATCGGATCGTCGATCACGAGGGCACCGGCGAACCGTCCGGCGGGGCCGTCGGGCAGATGCCCGTCCAGTCCTCCCCCGTCGATCTCCCTCTCCTCGGGCTCGACCGCGCCCGCTCCGAAGCCGGTTATCTGTCCCCGGAACGGGGCGACATAGAGGCCTCCCCCGGCGGTCGTGTACCATTCCTTGGTCGTGTTCTTGCGGGTGCAGTCCACCGAGACATTGA
>JAJPZF010000282.1 GCA_021204545.1 Prevotellaceae bacterium | reverse complement strand
AAGGGGCCCGGTTGAACCCCTCGCAAGGGGTCCGGTTGAACCCCTCGCAAGGGGTTGCCTGGCTCATGTATTACCCCTTTCATGAAGCCTGTATATGAGGGACCACGGCGACTCAGTAGAAGCGGCCGGACACCCCCACCCGTGGGGGCGCCTGGCGATGGTGTTGTGGCCATGACGGCGAGGGTATAGAGACGGCAAAGGGAGGCGCACCGTTCGTGGCGCGCCTCCCTCTTATGTCGCCTATGGGAAAAGCCTACTTGAGTATGCCCAGCTCCCGGAAGACCTTCTTGAGCTTCCCGACGGAGATGTCCACCTGCTCGTTGGTGTGCGTGGCCATGAGGGCGTAGCGCACGAGCGTGTCCTGCGGTGCGCAGGCGGGCGGGATGACGGGGTTGATGAACACTCCCTCGTCGAAGGCGCGGGCCACAGCCCTGAAGGTCTTGTCCGTGTCCCTGACGTAGAGGGGGATGATGGGGCTCTCTGTCTCGCCTATCTCGAAGCCCTCCTCTCGGAAGCGCCTGAGGGCGTAGTTGGTGACGTCCCACAGTGCCTTCAGCCTCTCCGGCTCGCTCTGGATGATGTGCAGAGCCTCGAGGGCGGAGGCCGTTGCCGCGGGCGTGCAGCTTGCGCTGAAGATGTAGGTGCGGGCGGTGTGGCGCAGCCAGTTGATGACGCAGCTGTCCGCCGCTATGAAGCCGCCTATGCTGGCGAGGCTCTTGGAGAAGGTGCCCATGACGAGGTCGACGTCCCGCGTAAGGCCGAAGTGGTCGCACACGCCCCGTCCCTGCCTGCCGAACACTCCTATGCCGTGAGCCTCGTCCACCATTATGCTTGCGTTGTACCGCTTCTTAAGCTCCACGATCTGGGGCAGCTTGCACAGGTCGCCCTCCATGGAGAACACCCCGTCGACGACTATGAGCTTAATGGCGTTGGGCTCGCAGCGCTTGAGGCACTTCTCGAGGTCGTCCATATCGTTGTGGCGGTACTTGAGCTGCGTGGCGAAGGAGAGCCTGCGCCCGTCGACGATGGAGGCGTGGTCGCGGTCGTCGCTGATGATGTAGTCGTCCTTGCCCACGAGCTGGCTTATCACGCCGCTGTTCACCGAGAAGCCCGTGGAGAAGCACAGAGCCTCGTCCTTTCCCACGAACTCGGCCAGCTCCCTCTCGAGCTGTATGTGAAGGTCGAGCGTGCCGTTGAGGAAGCGGCTCCCCGCGCAGCCGCTGCCGTACTTCTGCATGGCGGCGCAGCCCGCGTCTATCACACGCTGGTCGCTCGTAAGCCCCGTGTATGCGTTGGAGCCGAACATAAGCACCTTGTGCCCGCCCATCAGCACCTCAGTGCCTTGCTTGCCGTCTATCTCGCGGAAGTAAGGGTAGATGCCCTGCGCCTTGTACTGCTGCGGCAGGGTGTAGCCGACGAACTTATCCTGTAGTAGTCCCATGTGTACTTAATGAATGAATGCTTTCCTTGGTCTCGGGCGGGCTGTGTGGGTATCCCCTCAAGGCTGCCCGCCAGCACCGCGGCTGACTAATCGGAGGCAAAGGTAGTGATTAAGTGCCTAAACACACAACACCACGGGCAAAAAGTGAAGCTTGCAAATGTAATTCGCTTGCACTACCTTCGCGCCAAGAGAATGAGAAAGACCAAGGTACTGTTCATCGTCAACCCCTTCTCCGGCACTGGAGGCAAGCAGGGCATCGTAGACCTGATTGAGGGCAGCCTCACCCCCGAGCTGTTCGACTATTCCATAAGGTACACCGAGCAGAAGGGGCACGCCTCCCGCCTTGCCAAGGAGGGCGTCGCCTCGGGGGAGGACATCATTGTGGCGGTGGGAGGCGACGGCACGGTGAACGAGGTGGCGCGCTCCGTCACGCACACAGCCAGCGCACTGGGCATCATCCCTTGCGGCAGCGGCAACGGTCTCGCCCGCCATCTCTGCATCCCCCTCGAGCCCCGAGAGGCTCTCGCCGTCATCGAGACCCGCCACATAGAGACGCTCGACTACGGCATCATCAACGACCACCCCTTCTTCTGCACCTGCGGCGTGGGCTTCGACGCCTTCGTGAGCGAGCGCTTCGCCAACTCCGACAGGCGGGGGCTGCTCTCCTACGTGGAGAACACTCTGGGCGAGGGCATAAGGTACAAGCCCGAGAAGTACGTCGTGGAGATAGGCGGGCAGAGCCAGGCATACGAGGCTCTGCTCATCGCCTGCGGCAACGCCTCGCAGTACGGCAACAACGCCTACATCGCCCCCAACGCCTCGATGAAGGACGGGCTGCTCGACGTGACCATCATGGAGCCCTTCCCACTTGCCGAAGCCCCGCAGATAGCCCTCCAGCTCTTCAGCAAGCGCATCACGGGCAACAGCCACGTGAAGACGTTCCAGGCGAAGAGCCTCAGGATACACCGCGAGAGGGAGGGTGTCGTCCACTTCGACGGCGACCCCGTCTCCTGCGGCAGGGAGCTTGACATACGTGTCGTGGAGCGGGGCATAAGGATGGTGACGAACCCCAGGGAGCGTACCTTCGCGCCGCCCTTCGTCAGGGTGTTCGCCGACATCTTCTCCGACATGCGGCAGGAGGTGCTGATGCTTCAGGAGGACATCGTGGAGGCTAACAAGCGCATCCGCCGCATCAACAAGAGGCTTCTCAGCCGCCTGCGTCAGAGGTAGAAGCTCCCCGTCAGGCGGGCGTACTCCTCCGTCCTCGTGCCGTCGCCTTTAAGCAACACCAAGCTCTCCTCGGCGACCTTCGCGGGCAACCCCCTCCGATACGTTACCAGCGCCCTCGAGACGGGCTTCCCCTCCCTTGTGCTCACAAGGCAGAGGCGCACGGGCGTGAAGCCTTGTTCCGCGGCAAGCCTGTCGTAGCCTTCCAGCTGAGGGTAGGGGATGATGACGCTGAACACCGTGCCTTCGCGCGACAGCCTCCCGACGGCGAGCCACAGCTCACGGCTCGAGAGCGTCACGCCTTGCCTTGCCATAGCCCTGCGCCCGAGGGGAGAGACGACGTCCAAGGGGAAGAAGGGCGGGTTGCACACCAGGCAGTCGTAGCTGCCCCGCAGCTCCCTCGCGTCGCCCTCCCCGATGCTTATCACGTCCCTGAACTCGCTCCTCCCGCAGTTCTCCCTCGCCTCCCGCGCGGCCAAGCCGTCAAGCTCCACGCCATAGACCCTCGCCGTCCGCCCCTCGTCCCTTAGCCTCTGCGCCAGCATAAGCGAGAGCAGCCCCGAGCCGCACCCTATGTCGAGCACGCTCTGGCAGTCGCCCAGCCAAGCCCACGCCCCAAGCAGCACGCCGTCCGTGCCAACCTTCATGGCGCTGAGCTCGTGGCTCACCTCGAACCTTCGGAAGCGGAACACACTCATATCTGCGGGCGAAGGTAGCTAAAAAATAAAAAAGGGAGAGGCTGAGGCATGGCCGCGACTTTTAAGACGGGGTTTCCGAGCCTCGCCGAACGCGACCCCTTCGGGGTTACGCTAGCCGCCGCAAAAGGGGTGTAGAGACCCATCGGCAAAAGGGGTGTAGACCTCTTTGATGAAAGGGGTGGATAGCCTTAACG
>JAJPZF010000006.1 GCA_021204545.1 Prevotellaceae bacterium | reverse complement strand
ATGTACACGCTTGGGCATAACTTCCGCCCAGCCAACATACACGCAGGCGGGCTGCGCTACCACGGCGCGGGCGTTATCGTCTCGCAGCTCTTGAAGGACAAGATGATAGAGGCGGTAGACATACAGCAGCTCGAGTCCTTCGACGCCGGCTGCCTCTTCGCACGTGCGGAGGGCATCATACCCGCCCCCGAGTCGTGCCACGCCATAGCGGCGGCCATCAAGGAGGCTCAGCGTTGCAAGGAGGAGGGCGTAGGGAAAGTCATCCTCTTCAACCTCTCTGGGCACGGGCTCATCGATATGACAGCCTACGACCAGTACCTCGCGGGCGACCTAACGAACTTCGAGCTCTCGGACGCGGACATCAAGAAGACCATCGACGAGGTGAAGGCGCTCTAAGCCACGCCTCACTAACATGAAGCCCGGCGGCCGCAAGCTGCCGGGCTTCGTCGTTCCTATACACAAGGCGTGAAGCCTGTATAACACCCTTCAGACAACCCCACCCGTGGGGTAGGGTTGAACCCCACCCGTGGGGTAGGATTGAACCCCACGAGTGGGGTTATCCGACGCCTCTTATACAGGCATGACGAAGCCTCACGGTGAGGCGTCGCGGCGTCTCACCGTGAGGTGTAAGGAAGGGTAGGGGTGTTAGTTGAGCTTCTCCAGCAAGCCCTGCGCGAGTTCGTCGCCGAGGTCGATGGCGCGCTGCAGCTCAGTCCTTGCCTCGGCGGTGTTGCCCTTCTCCGAGAGGCACACTGCGAGGATGCGGTGCGGGTCGGGGAAGGTGGGGTCGAGCTCTATTGCCCTTCGGCAGCTCTTCATAGCCTCGTCGGTCTCGCCCACGCGGTAGAGGACGACTGCCTGCTCGGCGTGGTAGAGAGCCTCGGTGGGGCTTAGCTCGATGGCCTTCTGGATGTCGTTGATGGCTTGTGCGAGCATGCGTGTCTCGAGCTCAAGCTGCTCCCGCTGGTAGTAGAAGGCGGCGGTGAGGCTGCCGCTGAGCAAGTGCTCGTAGTCGTTGAGGTCGCTGATTGCGTCTCGGTAGCGCCCAAGGTCCTTGAGCGTGGAGGCTCGGAGCCACAGGTAGTCGGCTGCCGCCGAGGTGTATGGCTTGCTGAAGCAGGCCACTGCGCTGTCGTTGAGGGCGAGCAGCTCCTCCTTCGGGGCTCCCGTGTTCTCAAGGCACTGTGCGATGTAGATGAACACGTCGGGCGAGCGCATGTTGGTCGTGGTGAGCTCGGTGAAGCAGCGCGCTGCTCCCTCGTAGTCCTTTAGGGCGTAGAGGATGCGTGCCTCGGAGAGGGTGTAGAGTGGAAGCGGGCTCGTCTCCTTTGCCCGGCGTATGTCCTGGAGGGCGCTCTCCAGCGTCCAGCCCTCGGGCAGCTGCTTGCCCTCGAGGCATAGCTGGTAGACGGTGTTAGCCCTTGAGTAGAGCAGCTCGTGCTGGTCGCTTACCTTCGCCCTCAGCCCTTCGCTGTAAGCCGTCTCGGCCTCGGCGTATCGCCCTGCCTCGGCAAGGCACTCCGCCTTCTGGGCATAGCCCGAGGGGCTTTGCGGGTAGGCGGAGATGAAGTCGTCGGCGCAGGCGACCTTCGTCTGCGTGTCGGCTTGGCAGAGGTACATGAAGCTCTTCGCCTGGCTCTCCTCCCTGGGGAGCTGCTTGGGGATGGAGCAGTACTGGAGGTCGCTGCTGTTCACGTCCATCGCCGACGTCTCGAGCGAGAGGGCGAGGCTGATGCCGAGGGCGTAGAAGGGCGAGCCTGATGCCTGCAAGGGCGTCTGCACTATGGCGACCGCCTCGCCCTGCTGGTTGAGGAGGGGGCTGCCTTCGAGCGAGGGGTCTGCCTTCGCCTCGAGCGTGTAGTAGGCGTGGTCGTTGGCTTTCTCCACCTTCGCCACGTGGTCTTCCTCGCCGTCCGTGTGGTAGACGGTCTGCTCCTCGGTGAGCGGTGTCCTGTTCGCCCTGAGGGGGCTGGGCTTCTTCTTGCTGACGTCACAGAGGAGCTTCGCCACGTTGTACGTCGAGTTGAAGCCGCCTATGCGGGTCACCTCGTAGCGAGTGCCTTTCTCGTCCACAGCCCACGCCCGGCTTGCCTGCTGGAGGGGCTTGAGGGGCGAGAGCAGCGTGCCGTCGCTGTCGGCGAAGAAGGCTTGGCACGAGAGAGTGTCGCCCTTTTGCTGGAGGGCGTAGAGGGTGACGATGCCCCGCCTGGCGTTCTTAAGCCACGAGGGCTGTGCTGAGGCAAGGAGGGGACTGAGGGCAAGTATGAGAGCTGCTGTCAAGGTCTTCATTATGCGTTTCGTAGAAGGGTCTTCGCGTTGTCTATGGCTGCCTGCGTCATCGTGGAGCCTGAGAGCAGGTGGGCGAGCTCCTCGACGCGCTCCTCTTGTGAGAGCAAGGCGATGCGGCTGGCTGCGCCGAGCGAGCTTTCCTCCTTGAACACGCGGTAGTGATGCTCGCCCAAGGCGGCTATCTGCGGCAGGTGCGTTATCGAGATGACTTGCCGCTCCTCCCCTTGGCTCATCTCCCGCATAAGCTTCGCCATCTGCTCGGCTATCCTGCCGCTAACGCCCGTGTCAATCTCGTCGAAGATGACGGCGGGCAGCCGCGTCGCCTTGCTGATAAGAGCCTTAAGGGCAAGCATCACGCGGGCTATCTCACCGCCGCTCGCCACCTGTGCGATGGGCTGAAGGGGGGTGTTCTTGTTGGCGCTGAAGGCGAAGGCGGCGTTGTCCTTGCCCAGTGCTGTAGGCTCTTCAGCCTCGGTCAACCGAGCCTCGAACTGTATGCTGGGCATCCCCAAGTCCCTCAGCCTCGTGAGCATCCCACGCTCCAGCTCACGGGCTGCCTTCCTCCGTGAGGCGGACAGGGCGGAGGCGCACTTAAGGAGCTCCTTCGCCTTCGCCTGCAACCGCCCCTCAAGCTCGCTTATCTCGCTCTCCCGGTTGTCTATGACGAGGAGCTTGCTCTTAAGCTCGTCCCTCAAGCGAAGCAGATCGGTGACGCTGTCGGTGTGGTGCTTGCGCAGAAGGTCGTAGATAAGGTCGAGCCTCGCCTCCACTTTCTCCAAGGCTTGAGGGTCGCTCTCCGCCTCTTCAAGCCGTTCGTCCACCTCAGAGGCAACGTCCTTAAGCTCTATCAGGCAGCTCTCCACACGCCTCGCCAACTCCTCCGCTCCTTGGCAATAGGCGGCAATGCCCTCGAGCCTCCGCTGCACCTTAAGCAAGCCGTCAAGCACGCCCGCCTCTTCCTTATTTAAGGTGTCGGACACGCTGAAGAGCTGGCTCTTTGTCTCCTCGGCGTGTTCAAGGCTTCGCTGCCTTTGCTCAAGCTCCTCTTGCTCACCCTCACGCAGACGGGCGTCGTCGAGCTGGCAGAACTGGAACTGCATATAGTCCTGCCCGCTCTGCTCCAGCTCCCACGCCTTGCGCACTTGTGAAAGTTCCCTTTGCGTAGCCTTGTAAAGCCCGAAGGCGGCACTGTAAGCCTCGAGCAATGGGGCGTTATTAGCCACTATGTCAAGTGCCCTTAGCTGGAAGTTCTCGCGGCTCAGCAGGAGGTTTTGGTGCTGGCTGTGTATGTC
>JAJPZF010000228.1 GCA_021204545.1 Prevotellaceae bacterium | reverse complement strand
TCGGCACACTCTTCCACGACGCAGCACAGTTCTTCTACCAGCACCTCGCCGCCATGAAGGGCAGCAAGCACGTCCTCAAGGAGGACATAGCGAAAGGACTGCCCTTCCTGCAAGCCTACATCGACCTGACGCTCTGGGCAGACTACTTCCGCGGCAGCCAGTACGACGCATACTCCTGCAAGAACGCCCGCGAGGCGTTCCTCAAGCCTTACCTCGAAGAGACACACTCCCTCGAGGACTTCGCCTCGAAGGTCAGCAGCCTCTACTCCCGGCACCCCGCGGAGCAGGGCAAGAAGGGCATAGGCCTGGGCCAGATAGTGGAAGGCGTGCTAAGGCAGTACCTCAAGAACCTCCTCCTCTGGGACAAGCTGCACTGCCCCTTCACCCTGGGGGAGCTGGAGAAGGACGTGCGCCAAGAGACAATCCTCGCCACCCCGCAAGGCGACGTGACACTCAGCATAGGAGGGCGCATAGACCGCATAGACGTGATGAGCGACCAGCAGGGCGAGTTCCTCCGCGTCGTCGACTACAAGACGGACAGGCCCAAGAGAGAGCCCGATGACCTGGCCTCCCTCTTCCAGCGAGTGGAGAAGGGGCAGGAGCGCTACTACCTGCAAGCGCTCATCTACTGCCTCATCCTGAGGGAGCAAGAGCCGCGGCTGCCCGTCAGACCCTGCCTCTTCTTCATCAGCGAGGCACACAAGGGAGGAGACTACAACCCACTGCTCAAGCTGGGCAAAGGCAAGGAGGCGCGGCTCATCACCAGTCTCTCGGACGAGCAGGCGGCAGAGCTGAGGGAGCGCCTCGCAAGCCTAATAGCCGAGATATTCAACCCCGGCGTCCCCTTCAGCCAAGCAGCAGAAGACTCCGACGCATGCCGCTACTGCGACTTCCGCCGCCTCTGCCAGAGAGGCTGATGACCCTCTGCACCCTTATTGCGAAAGGGGTCTACACCCTTATTGCGAAAGGGGTCTACACCCCCTTCGCGGGCAGGGCTGTAGAGAGCATCCAAAGGGACGCTGTACCGCCCCGCCTCACACGACACAATATATATAAGGTATACGCCACCCCGCCGCGGCGAGGGGGCGAGAGAAGGAAAAGACTGCGATTACTTGCTCGTAGCCTAAGATTGCGCTACCTTCGCGCTTGCCTCCGAAGGGGTCCGGTAGCTCAGTCGGATCAGAGCAACTGCCTTCTAAGCAGTAGGTCATGGGTTCGAGTCCCATCCGGATCACACTGCGTCTCCCGCGCAGTGTTATGGCTGTGCGGGAGACGCAGTTCTTCTCTCAGGCAAGCTCGCTAAGCTCGAGCCAGCGGTCGGACTTCTCGCCCAGCTCCCTCTCCAGCGGCGGCAGGCGCTTGCTCAGCTCCGTGATGCGCTCCACCGGGAGTGTGCCTCCGCTTAGGGCTTGCTCAATATCCTTCTTCTCCGTCTCAAGACGCTCTATGTCTGCCTCAAGCGAGGCGAACTCCTGCCTCTCCCTGAAGCTCAGGCGCGTCTTCGGCCTGTCCGCCTGGCGGCGCCTCGTGGGCTTGGGGCTGGGCGACGGCTCGGTGGAGGAGCTTGGCAGGGCGAGCCACTGGCGGTACTGCGAGTAGTTGCCAGGGAAGTCCTTCACCACGCCATCGCCCCGGAAGACGAGTATGTGGTCCACCACCTTGTCGATGAAGTAGCGGTCGTGGCTCACCACGATGAGGCAGCCGCGGAAGTCTTGCAGATACTCCTCAAGCAGCTGCAGGGAGATGATGTCAAGGTCGTTGGTAGGCTCGTCGAGCACGAGGAAGTTGGGCGAGCGCATAAGCACGGTGCAGAGGTGGAGCCTTCGCTTCTCCCCGCCCGAGAGCTTGTAGATGTAGTTCTGCTGCTGCTTGGGCTCGAAGAGGAAGTGCTGGAGGAACTGCATTGCGCTGAGGTGACGCCCGTGCCCAAGGTCGACGTACTCGGCTATGTCCCTCACTGCGTCTATCACACGCTTCTGCTCGTCGAACTGCGGGGTCTCCTGCGAGAAGTAGCCGAACCTTACCGTCTCCCCGACGACGAACCTGCCCTGGTCCGCCCTCTCAAGCCCCAGCAGCAGCTTGACGAAGGTGCTTTTGCCCGAGCCGTTAGCCCCGACTATGCCGAGCTTCTCGTAGCGTGAGAAGCAGTAGTAGAAGTCCTTGAGGATGACCTTCTCGCCGAAGCTCTTGCTGACGTACTGCGCCTCGAAGATCTTCGTGCCTATATAGCTGCTCTTGACCTGAAGGCGAAGGCTCTTCTCCTCTACCCTTTGACGTGCCTGCCGCTCAAGCTCGTGGAAAGCCTCCTCACGGTATCGCGCCTTGTGGCTGCGCGCCTGAGGGGTGCTGCGCATCCACTGAAGCTCCGCGCGGTAGAGGTTGTTCGCCCTGAGCAGCTGGGCGTTGCGGGCGTCGGTGCGCTCCTGCCGCCTCTCGAGGTAGTAGCTGTAGTTGCCGCGGTAGGTGTAGAGTGTTTGGTCGTCAAGCTCGAGGATAAGCTGGCAGACGCGGTCGAGGAAGTAGCGGTCGTGCGTCACCATGAGCAGCGTCATGCAAGAGCGGGAGAGGTAGCCCTCGAGCCACTCTATCATCTCAAGGTCGAGGTGGTTCGTAGGCTCGTCGAGTATCAGCAGGTCGGGCTCTGTGATAAGCACGTTGGCCAGAGCCACACGCTTAAGCTGCCCGCCAGAGAGCTGCGAGAGGGGCTGGCGGAGGTCTTCTATGCGCAGGCGGGTCAGCACCTGCCTGGCCCTGAGGCGGTACTCCTCAGCCTTGTCGGGAGGCATAGAATGGATGTTAAGCTTCCAGTAGCAAGCCTCCAGCACGTCCATCTGCATCGGCAGGACGGGCAGCTGCTCGAGGTAGCCCACACGGATGCCCGCGCGGTAGGTCACCTTTCCGCTGTCCTGCGAGCCTCGCCCCGCGAGGATGTTCAAGAGGGTTGTCTTGCCCGTTCCGTTGCGCGCTATCAGGCCAACCCGCTGCCTCTCGGCTATGCCGAAGGAGACATCGCTGAAGAGCAGGCGGTCGCCCACGCTCGAGGTGAGGCGTTCCACTTGGAGGTAAGGGTTGACGGCAGCCACGTTTAAGCGGATTTTCAGGCTAAGAGTGAACAAAAGTAAGCGTTTTGTTTGGTTGTTCAAAGCAAATGGTCTACCTTCGCGCCATCACTGGGGGATGTCCTTCACCCCAAGTTTACCACTTCTTTAATAAAACGACAAAAAACATTTGCAACTATGCATAAAAAGTCTGAACTGGAGAGCATGAAGCCCGAGGAGCTCGTGGAGCTCGGCATGGGCATCGGGGCGCAGATGTCTAACGACGTGACTTCGCTGATATACAACATCATAGACAAGGAGTCGGAGATAGAGTCGCAGAAGCAAAGCCCTGACGCACCTAAGAAACGGGGAAGAAAGCCTAAGGCGCAGAGCGAGACTGAGCCTGCCGCCGAGCCTAAGAAGAGGGGAAGGAAGCCAAAGGCTTCTGGGGAGACTCAAGAGGCTTCTGGGGAGGCTAAGCCCACTCCACGCAGAGGCAGACCGCCTAAGGCACTGAAGGAAGCTCAGAATGCGGCTGAAGAGGCACAGTCAAGCC
>JAJPZF010000101.1 GCA_021204545.1 Prevotellaceae bacterium | reverse complement strand
TGCCATGCAGGTGCAGGCTGAGTTCGAGGCTAACTTCGACCACGACGACGAGCAGTACGCCAATCTTGCAGAGGAGTTCCGCCTCTATTTCCGCAAGCATGGCTTCACGCCGAGGAGTGTGGAAGAGGCGAATGAGAGCAAACACTACCTTGAAGAGGTGATGAGGAAGCTGAGGGAGATAAACCGCCGCAACAATGTGCTTAAGGGCAAGTACGGCAAGGACGAGAAGTTCGTGCGCATTCACAAGCGCATAGAGGAGCGGAACAGAAGCAGGCAGCGCCCAATCATCTCCGCCCTTGAGTATGAGCTTGCCGAGAACCTCAGCAAGATAAAGGAGGAGATAGACGGGCAGCTCTTCTTCAACATCAACTTGCTCGACAACGAGGAGTGGTTCAAGAATAGTGTGATGAGCATCATCAGCATAAGTCTAAATAATATGAACGTGGATGCCCCGGCTGAAGACCGCCTTTACATACGCAACCTCATAGCGAACGAGTACCTGCGGCAGCGGCAAGGCATATAAAGCATAAAGACAATGAGCAGCAACAACATCGAGGAGGCTACCCTCGCCCTCATCGACTCGCTCAAGCGAACCACCAACGCCTACGGCTTGGCTGGCACGGGAAGCGAGCATAAGATAGTGACGGAGATGTTCCTCTACAAGTACTTCAACGACAAGTTCGGCTACGAGGCTAAGCGGCAAGAGAACTGCCCTTACAGCCAGCGCCTTGAGAAGGCGGAGAAGTGGGACAAGGAGTACGACACGTTCAGCCCTGAGGAGGTGGAAGACCTCTTCTACTACCTGCCCGCCTCCGTGCCGAGGATGAAGCCAGAGCAGACCCTCTCCCACCTCTACAACTCCTCGCAGCAGGGAGGCTTCGCCCGTCTGCTCGACGACACGCTGGAGGGCATAGCCGCCCTGAACAGCAAGACCTTCTCGGTGCGCACGTCGGGCAACAGCAGTGTGAACATATTCTCCAAGCTTACAGAATACGTCACCGACACGCAGAGGCGTGACGACTTCGCCAAGGCACTGGTCAGCAACTTAGCCTCCTTCAACTTTGAGGCTGTGTTCTCGGAGAAGTACGACTTCTTCTCCCGCATCTTCGAGTATCTGCTTAAGGACTTCAACAACGCGGGGGGAGGCAAGTATGCCGAGTACTACACGCCCCGTGCCATTGCCCAGGTGATGGCGAGCCTGCTGGTGGGGGACAACGCCGACCTTCGGGGCATAACCTGCTACGACCCCGCGGCAGGCACTGGCACGCTGCTAATGGCTCTCGCCCACAAGATAGGGGAGGAGCGCTGCTCCATCTTCTCGCAGGACATATCGGAGAAGTCGTCGGAGATGCTGCGCCTTAACCTCATCCTCAACAACCTTTCCGTCTCGCTGCCCAACGTGGTGCAGGGCAACACCCTCACCGAGCCTTCGCACAAGGAGGGCAACGGCACACTGAGGCGCTTCGACTTCGTGGTGTCCAACCCTCCCTTCAAGCTCGACTTCCCTGAGTATCGTGACACGCTCGCCTCCTCGGGGCGCTTCTGGGCTGGTGTGCCTAACGCCGTGAAGAAGACCGACCCCACAAAGCCCAAGATGGCCATCTACACCTGCTTCATTCAGCACGTGCTCAACTCCCTCAAGCCCACGGGCAAGGCTGCCGTCGTGGTGCCAACGGGCTTCCTCACAGCCAAGAGCGGGGTGGAGAGGCGCATACTGGAGCGTGTGGTGGAAGAGAGGTGGGTGTACGGCGTGGTGTCTATGCCGAGCAACGTGTTCGCCACCACCGGCACGAATGTCTCGGTGGTCTTCTTCGACAAGTCAGCCTCCTCGGAGCGTGTGGTGCTTATCGACGCAAGCAAGCTGGGCGAGGAGTACAAGGAGGGCAACCTTAAGAAGCACCGCCTGCTCGAAGGGGAGATCAGGCAGATAGTGGACACGTTCCTCGGCAAGCAGGTGGTGGACGACTTCTCTGTCTCCGTCTCCTACGACGAGATACGCCAGAAGGGCTACAGCCTCTCAGCGGGGCAGTACTTCGACATCAGGATAGACCACGTGGACATCACGGAGCGGGAGTTCAACCGCAGGATGGACTGTTACAGGCAAAGCCTCAGGGAGCAGTTCGAGGAGAGCCACAGGCTGGAGAGGGAGATAATGGGGCAGCTGGATAGCTTTAGGATGACATGAAGATGATGAAGTGCAGGCTGGGGGATCTCGTTGACATAACGAGGGGAGCGAGCCTTAGCAGCGAGTACTTCGCCACGGAGGGGAAGTACGTTCGCCTTACGTGCGGCAACTTCGACTATAAGAACAACTGCTTCAAGCTGAACACGTCGAAGGACGACCTTTACTACATCGGCGACTTCAAGCCGCAGTTCCTTATGGAGGAGGGCGACATTATCACTCCGCTCACGGAGCAGGCGGTGGGCTTGCTTGGCTCGTGTGCCATCATCCCCGAAGGCGGCAAGTACATACAGAGCCAGGATGTGGCTAAGGTGGTGTGCAAGGAGGGGCTTATAGACAAGGACTTTGCCTTCTACCTCATATCCTCCGACATAGTCAAGAGGCAGCTCAGTGCCTCTGCCCAGCAGACGAAGATACGCCACACCTCGCCAGACAAGATAAAGGACTGTGTCGTGTGGCTGCCGAGCCTTCAGGAGCAGAGGAGCATTGGCTCGTTCCTGCGCTCCATCGACAGGAAGATTGGGGTGTGCCGCGGGGTGTGCCGTGTGCTGGAGGGGATGGCGAGGGAGCTTTACGAGTATTGGTTCGTGCAGTTCGACTTCCCCGACCCTCAGGGGAGACCGTACAGGGCAAGCGGAGGCAGGATGACTTGGAACCCTTCACTCAAAAGGGACATACCCCAAGGGTGGAGCAGCGGCACTCTCTCCGATATGGCTAATGTGACTATGGGTCAGTCGCCAGACGGCTCTTCTTATAACGATGAAGGCATAGGCACAGTCTTCTATCAAGGCTGCTCTGACTTTGGCATACGCTTCCCCAAGCCAAGGCTATATACTACAGAGCCTAAAAGGTTCGCCAAGAAGGGCGAAATACTTATGAGCGTCCGAGCTCCTGTGGGAACGCTTAACATTGCCAATAGCGACTGCTGCATAGGGCGAGGACTGTCTGCCTTATCATCGAAGCATAACTCAATGACATACCTTTATTATATGCTTGACGACTTAAGGGCAGCGTTCGATGTGCAGAACACTTCAGGTACTACGTTTGGCTCGATAACTAAAGACGAGCTATTGAACCTGCCAGCTATTTTGCCTGCCAACGATGCTATAGAGGCTTTTGAGAAGGTGTGCAACCCGATATTTCAGAAGCAAATGCAGTTAGGAGAAGAGATAGCCACCCTCTCCCGTCTTCGCGACGAGCTACTTCCCGTGTTGATGAGCGGTCAGGCTTCGTTGCTCCCCTAATACACCCTTCGGACACATCCTATATAGGATATCTCCACACATCCTATATAGGATATGTCGGCACATCCTATATAGGATATATGCGATGACTATATAAGGGTCGTCATGGCGATGGTATTAGGGGGACCGTGGTCCCTGTATAAGGGTCGTGAAGGTGGCCCTTGTTAGG
>JAJPZF010000121.1 GCA_021204545.1 Prevotellaceae bacterium | reverse complement strand
CATAGAGCTGCTCGTCCTCGGCAAGGTTCTTGGTCTCGCTGCACGAATACAGCGCAAGAAGAGCGAAGAGGCAAAGGAGCGTGGCTGTGACGGGTCGCGCGAGGAGCCGCGGAAGAGGTGTAGACCCTTTTCGCGAACCTCGACCAAGGGCAGGGATTATGATGGAGTGCCGCCTCATATCTTATTCTTCTTCTTGAAGATGAACAGCTCGCCCAGTCGGTTGCTCTTCTTCCTCAGCACTATGCCAGCCCCCATCTCAGTTATCTCGCCCTCCATGATGGACTCAGTGCTCTTGTCGTAGTAGACTCGAACGTAGCGAGTGGCGGAACTGTCGAGGCGGTACTCGATGGACACGTTGTCGATGATGCTCTGCCCAGTGTTCTCAACGTCGTCGCCGCTACTTACCTTGCCCCCGATGATTACGCTGATGCGGTTGCCCCAGAAGTGCTTGGCGAAGGAGAAGTTGTAATCTGTCTGCGTGCCGCCGGATGCAGTGGTGGTGTTGTCCATGTCGAAGCTGAGGTCGACGCTGCTCAACGCCTTGTTGCTTATCGAGGATATCTGTGACTGGAGGAAGGCGTTCAGTGCGTTGGACCCGTTGAAGCCACCCGACGTGCCGTCCTCGCTGATATACACGCCCGTGACGAGCAGGGTCACAGCCGTCTTGCTCCTTCCCTCAGCCGTCAGCGTCGCCAACTGGTTACTGATGGTCATGTCGTCAGGTGCGTCGAGGTTGAACTCAAGCCCAAGGTTCTCGAGCGTCTGCGTCAGGCTCACCCCCACGTCGAAGGCAACGGTGCGCGGCACGCTGTTCTCCGTGACGGTGGACTTAACCCTCTCAGTGGCAGTCAGGTTAAGCCGTGGGTTCAGCACGTTGCCCATGAACTCCACGTAGCTGCCGCTCTCTATGTTGCAGTCCTTAAGCGACAAGACCATAATCGAGTAGTTCATCACACCGCTCACCACCGTGTACCTGCCGTAGAGGCTGATGCCGTTCAGCTGGTCGTACGTCATGGTGAAGTCTCCCCCTCCCTCAAGGTCGATGTAGTTAGTGCCGTCGCTGCTCAAGAGACAGTGCACCTGCGCCGTCTGCTCTATGCTCAGGCTCATGCTCATGTCTATGTTCTGCGGCTTCGCCTTCTGTAATGTGTCTTCCTCCTCCACAGCGTTGAAGTCGGTGAACTCCACAAGCTCCGAGAGCTGGTTGTCCTCGCTCAGTGGGGAGTCGGTAAGCACGTATGTGACGTCGGTGTTGCCAAGCAAGGTGAGCGCGCCCTTGACACTGAGGTCGCTGAGCGTGCCGCTAACCTTGGCGAGCATATCAACAAAGACCTTGCCGTAAGCCACCGCCTTCTTGGTCTTCGGGGCGTTGATAAGCTCGAAGTTCTTCGCCTCAACACTAAGGTCGAGGGCTATATTGTCCAGCTTGCGGCAGTCTACGTTACCGTCCAAGACCAGCGGAGTACTGCCCGTCGAGTAGGCTTCTATGCGGTTCAGGCTGAGGTAGTTGTCCCTCACCTCAATCGTGTCGTCAGGGAAGCGGAAGTCCACGCTGTACATATCGCTCGAGAGGCGCAGACTGTCCGTCGCCAGGTAGCCATTAATAAGGGGAGCGGTCAGAGGTCCCGTCACCTTGAGCTTCGCCTGAGCATAGCCTTCGAGAGCCGCCATCTTGTCGGGGATGAAGCCGTTGGCAAGGGAGAGAGGCAGCCGCAGCAGTTGTGCCTCAGCATCTATGCTCCCTTCGTCGGCAGGGTTATACGTGCCCCTCACCTGCGCTACCTCGTCACCGTCGTAGGTCAGCACAGCGTCCACGAACTGCGTGCCGTCGCTGTTAGGCAGGTAAAGGATGTCCGCTCCGATGTCCCCCATCGGCGTGTCCTCGTAGACAAGACCCTCGACAGCAGCGTCCACCGAGACGCTTATCTGCTCCTCGGCTTGCACGAGGTGAACGTCAGCGTCAAGCATACCCCTTATGTCGGGCATGTACGGCAGCAGTGCGGTTATCTCGCCGATGTTCACGTTCTCAAGGCTCACCGTCAGGTCGTTAAGGGCGCTATAGTTCTCCGTGCTGTAGATGCGCAAGCCTGTGCCGTCGTCGGAGAGCAGGTCTACGTCCGCGTCTATGCGCTTGTCCCTACCCAAGTACAGGTAGTTACCGTCATTGAGGGTGAAGTCCCTATATGCCACGACGGGGTTCAGCGGTTGCAGCCTCAGCTTAAGCCCTTCGTCCTCGACGTCGAGAGATGCCCCAAGCTCAACTCCCTTCTTCCCTTCAGCGTCGGTGAACTCCAGCATAGCGCTCACTCCCCGTGGCTTAAGGCTCGTGAGCAGGTCAGCGGAGAAGACCACCTGACGGTTGCGCTGGTTGTTCGCCACGTGTACGTTGGCGTTTAGCGCGCCCAGCATATCCTGATAAGCGTCGAGGCGTATGGTGTCTATGAGTATCGCCCCAGTGTTCAACTCCGCCAACCTGCCGTCGGCCCACAAACCGTTCGAGCGGCTGCTCTCCACCTCAAGGGAGAAGGAGTCGAACCTGTAGCCCGTCATCGCGTAAAGCACGCTGTGGACGGGGTTCTCCCTCCCCATCCTCAGGCTCAAGGCAAGGGCAGGGAGAAGCTGCTTTATCGCCTGCTGGTCTATCTCGTAGTTCGAGAGCTGCCGCTCAAGCTCCTCGACAAGCTCGCCACTCTTAGCCGTCAGCGAGTCCAGCCCCTCACGTGAGCTTACGTCAAGGGATAGGTCGCCCGACGCGGCACGTATATATAAGGAGTCGGGCAGCATACCGCAGGCGAAGCTCAAGTCCTTCGGGCGGAAGGTGGAGTCCCTTGCCGTGAGGGCTATCCCGGAGACACTACCCTCGAGGCAGTGCGTGTCCCGTAGGTTCGTGCCGGCGTTAAGGCTGAGCCTTGTCGCCACTGTCAGTGGCTTGTCTATCAGCCCTAAGGCGTGCAGGTCCGCCTTCTGTAGGTCGAAGTCCATAGTCGCTGCTATAGAGTCACGCCCAAGCTCAGCCGTCAGCTCCGCCTGCGCCTCGGCGTAGTCGTTGTCGTAGGCAAGGTTCACCGTCGCCTGCCCCTCTTGTAGCTTTGCCTTCAAGCCCAGCCCTCCGAGCGAGAAGCCCCCATACGTCAGTGAGTCCAGCTCCACGGCTGCCGCCAGTCGTGTCGACGGGGAGAAGACGTCCGTCCCCACGCCTGCCGCCTTGAGGCTCGCACTAAGGGCGATGAGCGTGTCCTCGGGCAGGAAGTCGCTCACCCTAAGGTCACGTATGTCGAGCGCTGCCTTATACGTCTCGGCGTTCATGTCGTAGCTCGCCCTCACGTCCACCCTACCCCCGCCCTCACGCAGGTCAAGGGAAGCCTCACACGCTCCCCCTTCGAGGGAAGCCTCGCCGCTAAGACTCATCCTCGGCAGGTATACGCTGTTGCCGAGCTCCGCCACTCGGTTCACAAGGCTAAGGTCATACGTCTCCGCCTCGAAGTCCAACCCGAGGCTCATGCGGCCAGTGTCCAGAAGGTTCGTCGCGCTCCCGCTTGCCCTTAGGCTAAGCATAGGGGCGACGCTCAGGCTCAGGCTCTCGAGGGCGAGACGGTCCACGTTCCCTGTCGCGCTCG
>JAJPZF010000259.1 GCA_021204545.1 Prevotellaceae bacterium | reverse complement strand
GCGGTCACTACGACTGCGGCTCGACGGACATCACCCGAACCATCCCCCTCGGCACACTTACCGATGAGGAGCGCGTCGTCTACACGCTCGTGCTGAAAGGGCATCTTCAGCTTCAGAACATACACTTCCCCGACGGAACGGTGGGCTTGCAGTTGGACACAGCCGCCCGAATTCCTCTGTGGCGTGCAGGCTACGACTACGGACACGGCACAGGGCATGGGGTAGGGCATCGCCTTTGCGTCCACGAGGGTCCGATGCAGATAAGGAAGAACTGCCGCCGTGACACAACGCTCCCTCTCCACGCTGGACAGAATATGACCAACGAGCCTGGGCTTTATATCGAGGGCAAGTTCGCCGTGCGCCACGAGAACACGATGCTCTGCGTCCCCGCGATGGAGAACGAGTACGGCAAGTTCCTTAAGTTCGAGCCGCTGACCCTTTGCCCCTACGACCTGCGCCCCGTCATCGTGGGAATGCTTACCCCCGATGAGCTCCGCTGGCTGAACGACTACCATCGGCTTGTGCGCGAGACGCTCACCCCGCGCCTCAAGGAAGAGGCCGACCGCAAGTGGCTCGAGCAAGCCACACGCCCTGTCTGACGCTCACGCCCAAGTCTTTGCCGACACACTGCGCGGTCGAGAGCGAGACACTGCGCGGTCGTGAGGGACGCATACACATTGTCTCTGCTGGTCTTCAGCAACAGAAAAAAGAGGGCTATGCTTGCCCAATCCAAAAAAGAGCGCTACATTTGCCCAACCATTAACTAACTAAAGGAGGAAAACATTATGGTTTATCTAACTAATGAGAAACTGCTCATCGTGGGAGCGGGTGGGATGATCGGCTCCAACATGGCGCAGAGCGCATTGATGCTTGGGCTGACCCCTAACATCTGTCTTTATGATATCTTCGAGCCGGGCGTGCATGGAGTGGCTGACGAGATGGCTCACTGCGCCTTCCCGGGGGCGAACATCACTTGGACGACCGACCCTGAGGTGGCTTTCACAGGGGCGAAGTACATCGTCTCCTCGGGCGGCGCTCCCCGCAAGGAGGGCATGACGCGTGAGGACCTGCTGAAGGGCAACTGCAAGATAGCAGCCGAGTTCGGCGACTACATCAAGAAGTTCTGCCCCGACGTGAAGCACGTCGTCGTCATCTTCAACCCTGCCGACGTGACAGCACTCACAGCTCTCATCCACTCAGGCCTTAAGCCCTGCCAGCTCACCTCGCTTGCGGCTCTCGACTCCACACGCCTCCAGCAGGCACTGGCCGCTGAGTTCGGCGTGCGGCAGGACAAGGTTACAGGCGCCCACACCTACGGCGGGCACGGCGAGCAGATGGCAGTGTTCGCCTCAAAGGTTAAGATTGACGGCAAGCCCCTCTCGGAGATGAGCCTCCCAGCAGAGCGCTTCGCAGCCATCAAGCACGACACCATACAGGGAGGCTCGCGCATCATCAAGCTGCGCGGGCGCAGCTCCTTCCAGAGCCCTGCCTACTGCTCCATCATGATGATAGCCGCCGCCATGGGAGGCGAGCCTTTCACCCTGCCGGCAGGCTGCTATGTGAACTGCGACAAGTGCGGCTACAAGAACGTGATGATGGCTATGCCAACGGTCATCGATGTCAATGGCGTGCACTTCGAGGCTCCCACCGGCACAGAGGAGGAGATGGCAGCCCTTCAGGCTTCCTACGAGCACCTCGAGAAGATGCGCGAGGAGATAATCAGCCTGGGCATCGTGCCGCCCGTCGAGGAGTGGAAGACAATGAACCCCAACCTCTAAGGCGAGGGGCAAGCGCTTAGCTGGAGGATACATATATTATTTATAAGGGTAAGGGGCAAGGCACTGCCGCGCCCCTTCGCTTTTTTTTGAGGCAAACGCTTGCCGCCTCGAAAAGTATGTCTAATTTTGCACCGCAAATAAACCAAGAGAAGCGAAATGATAATAGTACCTGTTAAGGAGGGCGAGAACATCGAGCGCGCCTTGAAGAAGTTCAAGCGCAAGTACGAGAAGACCGGCATCATGAAGGAGATCCGCTCTCGCCAGCAGTTCGACAAGCCCTCTGTCCTGAAGCGCCTGGCGAAGAAGCACGCTATATACGTACAGCAGCTCCGCCGCGCCGCCGAGGAGTAAGCCCCCATTCCGGTACGGCTGCCAGGGCAAGGGCAGCTTGCCCCGCTGAAATAATCTGTGGTGTTTTCCCTAAGCATTTGATTCTGGCGATGTGGATTGAAGCCTATGTCGAGTATCTGAGATGCGAGAAGAACAGTTCGGAGAACACTATCGTCTCTTCCCGCGCCGACCTGACGGAGTTCGAGGCTTACATGAAGTCGCTCGACGAGCAGCTCACGTGGGCTAACGCCGACAGGGACGTGGTGCGCCAGTGGGTGGCGGACAAGATGGAGCGAGGCTACAGCGCAAGCACCGTCTGCCGCAACCTCAGCTCCCTGCGCTCGTTCTACAAGTTCCTGCTCCGCTGCAAGCACGTTGACAAAGACCCCACGCTCGGCATACAGGGCCCCAAGAAGCCCAAGCTCCTGCCTCAGTTCGTGAGGGAGGCCGACATGGACAGACTGCTCGACGGCAACTATTTCCCCCAGTCGCTCGAGGGCTTGAGGGACAGGCTGGTGGTGCTGACCTTCTATTCCACAGGCATACGCCTCGCTGAGCTCGTGTCGCTCAACTGGCTCGACGTCGACCTCGCCTCTGGTATGCTCAAGGTGACGGGCAAAAGGAACAAACAGCGCATCGTGCCTTTCGGCGAGGAGCTGCGCGGGGCGTTCGAGGAGTACAGGCGCAAGCTTTTCGAGGAAGGTATGCCGGTTGACGACGCGGGCCCCGTCTTCCTCACCCTGTGCAAGGGCAGCCGCATATCGAGGTCGAAAGTGACGGCGATAGTGCGCCTCTACCTGTCCGAGGTGACAACGCTTAAGAAACGCAGCCCGCACGTCCTGCGCCACACTTTCGCCACGTCGATGCTCAACCACGACGCCGACCTTCAGTCGGTGAAGGAGCTGCTGGGGCACGAGCGCATAACCACAACAGAGATATACACCCACACAACCTTCGAGGAACTCAAGAAGATGTATAACCAAGCCCATCCGAGGGCGTAAACAGACAATGACAATGGAGATAAAAGTACAGTCCATCCGCTTCGAGGCAACAGACAAGTTGCAGGATTACATCCAGAAGAAAGTGCAGAAGCTCACGCGGTTCAGCTCAGACATCATAAAGGCGGACGTTGCCCTGAAGGTGGTCAAGCTAGAGACTGCCATAAACAAGGAGGCAAGCCTGCGCCTCACTGTGCCGGGCTCCGAGCTGTTCACCCAGAAGACCGCCAACACCTTCGAGGAGGCCATCGACCAGTGCGCCGACACGATGGTCAGGCAATTGCAGAAATACAAGGAGCAGCTGCCGAAGAAGGACAAGTGACAGGCGGCTACCTCCTGCCTCTCAAGCCCTCCCCAGAGGGCGGGCTGAACAGAAAAAGCTAAAAAACAGCTAAAAGTTTTGCCAGTTGGCGAAGAACCCCTACCTTTGCACTCGCTTGTGAGCATCTATGTCCATTTCGGGTGCGAAGACGCCTCTTTAGCTCAGTTGGCCAGAGCACGTGATTTGTAATCTCGGGGTCGTTG
>JAJPZF010000271.1 GCA_021204545.1 Prevotellaceae bacterium | reverse complement strand
CCAATCATCGGAGCTGTGGTACGCGTCGGGGGAGCCGACAATGTCGGCACCGTCACCGACACCAACGGTAAGTTCTCCCTCGCACTTCCCGAAGGCAAGAACAGAGTGAGCATCTCCTACGTGGGAATGATTACCCGCGAGGTCGTGGCCAAGGGAAAGAGCATGACCATTTCGCTGGAATCGAGTGACACCGACCTTAGCGAGGTGATGGTTGTCGCCTACGGTACGGCGAAGAAATCATCGTTCACGGGCTCGGCCACGCAGGTCAACTCCGAGGACATCGAGAAACACATCGCCACCAGCGTGACGTCAGCGCTGACCGGCTCCGTGCCCGGCTTGCAGACGCTCTCGACTAACGGCGACCCGACGGACAACGACATGAGCATCCGCATTCGCGGTATCGGCTCAATGAACGCCAGCAACGCACCCCTCTACATACTTGACGGTGTGCCTTACGACGGTCCGCTGAACGCCATCAACCCGCAGGACGTGGAGACGATGACCGTGCTGAAGGATGCCGCGGCAAACGCCATCTACGGCGCGCGCGGCGCGAACGGCGTCATCCTCATCACGACCAAGAAGGGCAAGAGCGGCGACGGCGAGATTAAGTTCGACGCTAAGTGGGGCTCCAACTCACGTCTCATACCGCAGTACGACGTGATTAAAGACCCGGGTCAGTATTATGAGACCGTCTACAAGATGCTTTATAACTCCAAGTACTACAACGGCAGCTCGGTGGCCGAGTCGCATGCCTATGCGCAGAAGAACCTGCTCGACCAGAACAACGGCGGCTTGGGCTACCTGGTTTACACCGTGCCCGAGGGGCAGAACCTTATCGGCACGAACTTCAAGCTGAACCCGAACGCAACGCTCGGCTACAGCGACGGCGAGTACTACTACACGCCTGACAACTGGTACGACGAGACTTACCACAGCTCCTTCCGCCAAGAGTACAACATCAGCGCCAACGGTTCTTCCGAGCGCCTGAACTACTACGCCGGCGTGGGTTACCTGGAGGACGGCGGTATCGTGGACAATTCGAAGATGAAGCGTTACACCGGCCGCCTCAACGCAGACTACAGGGTTAAGTCGTGGTTGAGCGTTACCACCAACATGAACTTCGCCCACACCGACTCCCAGGTTCCAGCTTACGACAACACCGAGTACATGAGCTCCGGCAACTTGTTCTACATCGTGAACAACATGGGCCCGATATACCCGCTCTACGTCCGCAATGCCGACGGCACCATCATGAAGGACGACGCCGGCAACACCGTGTATGACGCCAACCAGACCAACTTCACCCGCCCGAACACAGTGGGCAACGCTGTGCGCGACAACGCCTATGACCGCAGCAAGACTTACAGAGACGTGATGAGCGGCAAGTGGTCGGTTATGCTCACACCAGTTGAGGGACTGACCCTCAGCGCGACGTTGGGAGCGAACATCGACAACAGCCGTTCCAACCACCTCTACAGCGAGCTGGGCTACTACACAGCCTCTGACGGCGCCGCAGCTGTGACGCACATCCGCCAGAGCGGCATTAACACGCAGTATCTCGCCAACTATAAGACGACCATCGCTAACGACCATCACCTTGAGCTGTTGGCTGGTTACGAGCAGTACCAATACAAGTATCAGTACTTCTACGGCTCGAACGACCACCTCTACGACCCGCTCATCGGCGAGCTTAGCAATGCGACGGGCACAAGCAACAAGAGCTTGTCGTCCTACACCACCAACTATATGACCGAGGGCTTCCTCTCGCGCGTTCAGTACGACTACAACGAGAAGTACTTCGTCAGCGCATCCTATCGTCGCGACGGTTCTTCACGCTTTGCCAAGGGTCACCGTGGTGGTAACTTCGGCAGCCTTGGTTTGGCATGGATGATGACAAAGGAGAAGTTCATGAAAGAGGCTAAGTGGATAGACGAGTTGAAGGTTAAGTTCAGCTACGGTGTTCAGGGTAACGATAACCTCTTCGGCTCGGCAAACCAGTACCCATACGCTGACCTCTACTCCGCAAGCTACAACGAGGAAACCGGCGAGTATTCCGTGTCTCTGGTGCAGAAAGGTAACGAGGACCTGACTTGGGAGACATCCCACGCCTACAACATGGGCATAGACTTCGCCCTCTTCAAGCATCGCCTGAACGGTACCATCGAGTACTTCGCCCGCAAGACTTCCGACCTTCTCTACAACAAGCCCACTCCTCTGTCGTCCGGTATACCGACGGGCTCATACCCGACCAACATCGGTAACATACTGAACCAGGGTGTCGAGATTGACCTTGAGGGCGTTGTGCTGAAGAAGAAGAACATCAACATGGCCATCAACCTCAATCTCACTCACTACACGAACGAGATAAAGAAGCTCGACCCGAGCGTTGCGGAAAGCGGCATCAAGGGCAGCTACTACATCTACGAGGAAGGCGGCTCGCTCTACGAGGCATACCTATATAAATACGCGGGCGTGAACGAGAACGGACAGGCACTCTATTATAAGGAAGTGACCGACGACGACGGGAACACCAGCATAGAGACCACCACCACATTCGCAGACGCCACACAGTTCGACTGCGGCAGCACGCTGCCGAAGCTGTTCGGCGGCCTTGGCCTCAGCCTTGAGACTCACGGCTTCGACCTCTCCTTCAACTGCAGCTTCCAGCTGGGCGGCAAGATCTACGACGGTCAATACCAGACCCTTATGTGGACATATCCGTCGCAGAGCCTCGGCAGCGCCGTGCACAAGGACGTGCTGAAGGCTTGGTCGGAAGACAACACATCCTCCAACATCCCACGTTGGGACGGCGACAACTCTGTAGGGCAGTCGGCAGTTGACCGCTTCCTCACAAGCTCCAACTACCTGAGCCTCGACAACGTGACCGTAGGTTACACCTTCCCGCGCTCAATGCTCAGCAAGATACACATCAGCAGCTTGCGCATCTACGTCGCTGGCGAGAACTTGGCGGTTGCGACAGCTCGCAAGGGTCTCGACCCACGCTTCTCTCTTGGTATCGGCAGCTATGTCTACGGTTCTGGCTCTGCCGGCAACTACTATTCCGCAATGCGCACCATCACCGCTGGCTTGACCCTGACATTCTAACCTGAAGTTCTGAAATGTTTTCAACCAATATAACAGAAACACGCAATATGAAAGCATATAAGTTTTTAATGACGGCGGCTGCCATACTTGCCCTTGCCGCATGCTCTGACATGGACAACCAAGACGACAACGGATTTTATGTCACGGCCGACCAGCTCGCTGAGAGCAACAATATCTCTTCCTCTCGCGGCGAGGCAACGTTCACTGGAATGTACACGATGATGGCTGACCCGTACTTCGTCTTCGGCTCAAGCTATCGGGCTGACGACTTTGGCTTCGTCATGATGGCCATATCGCAAGACTGCGAGGGACCTGATCTCCACTTCCCCAACAGCGGTTACAACTGGTTCGCTCCCTGCGGCGAGATGACCTCGCGCACACCGAGCTACGCCAACCCTTACATTCGCTATGCGATGCCTTACAACCAGATTGCTGTTGCCAACGACATCATCACCACCTACTCCAACGGTGGCGACGAGACAACCGAGGCTAAGCAGAAGATAGCCCAGGCACGCGCGCTGCGCGCCTTCGACTATA
>JAJPZF010000290.1 GCA_021204545.1 Prevotellaceae bacterium | reverse complement strand
GGGCTTGGCAACATCAACCTCCCCTGCTCGTGGCTCGGCATCGTGTGCGACGAGGGAAGGAAGACGCTCCGCTGCTTCGAGCAGCTCAACAACGACACCGTTGACACTGCCATCACCTTGCCCAAGGACGGACGCCTCTGGCTCCGCCTTACGGGAGACTACGACAACGACCAGGCGCAGTACGCCTACTCGCTCAACGGCACAGACTTCCAGGAGGTAGGCCCGCTCATGCAGCTCTCCTACCAGCTCATCACCTTCCAAGGCTCGCGCCCCTCGCTCTTCTGCTTCAACCACAAGCAGAAGCAGGGAGGCACGGCGGAGTTCGACAACTTCACCGTCCAGGAGACCGAGGCTGACCGCTCCGGGAACATACCCTACGGCAAGACCTTCCGCGTCATCAACCTCGCCGACGGCAAGCCTATGCTCGCCCTGCCGCACGGACTGATGTACGACACCGACCCCCAGGATCACTCGCCCCAGACGCTCTTCCACATCGTCGACCGCGGCTCGGGCAAGGTCCTCTTGCAGTGTGAGGACGGGCGTTACGTCTTCGTCTCAGGCTTGGGGCTGCCGGGAGACGTGCGCCTCACCACGGACGAGGGGAAGGCGGAGGAGTTCCTCTGGCAGGACTACCTCGGCGGCGACTTCATGCTCATGAGCCTGCGCACGCACACCTACATAGGCAAGAGCCCAACCACGGGCAGCCCGTACAGCATGGACTTCAAGGGCGCCGACCCCAACCGCGTGGGCGGGGCCGTCCTGCGCTGGGAGGAGCAGTAAGCACATAACAAGGGGCGCGCGTCGGTCGCGCCCCTTATTATATATATAAGGTATAGGAGCCCAAGCCATAGATAGCCCCAACGGGGCTACGCATAGGCAACCCCCTCGGGGTTACCGTTACCTTCCGCCGAAGGGGTATAGACCCCTTTGCCCGTAGAGGTATTACCCCTTTGACCTTAGAGGTATTACCTCTTTGCCCGAAGGGGTATTACCCCTTTGACCGAAGGGGTATTACCCCTTTCGCGGCGCCTGTATTACCCCCGAGGCGGCCTTTTTTAGCCCTCGGGCAAAAAAACCGCAAAAAATGCTTGGAAAAAAAAAATGGGTTTCGGAACTTCGCGCCGTGAACTGAAAGAAAAGCAAAACGAACACAGCGACAGGACAAGTCTATGAGAATATTTTCTACTATACATCAATTCAATTAACTAAAAACGCACTACTATGAAGAAGCACTTCTTCCTTTTAATCATGCTCGCCACCTGCTCCCTCGGGACGATGGCGCAAACTACGTACAATGTGGGAGATGTAGTACACTCCTGCACGGCTACTCTCGACGACTGGACTATCTCAGGAAACTCTAACAGTGAGTCGTTCCAAGTCGACACGTGGGCTAACGTAGATAGCTATCTCGACGCAGGCGTGGGCTACATTGAGTACTGGGTATACAGAGACGGCAACCTTTCTGCTGCCACCATCACGCACACTCAACTCAAGGATCTGCCTGAAGGCACCTACAGCGTGTCAATCAAGGCAAGAGTAGAGTCAGAGGTAGGTAACACTCCCACCTCAGGCATATCCTTCACAGCCAACACCGAAAGCGTTGACCTTGTGGAGAATGGTACAGACGATGCTACCTTAACTGATGGCGGTAAGGCATTAGTCGGCACTTACACCCTTGAGGTTGAGGTTACCGACGGCACGCTGGACATCGGCTTCACCGTCCCCTCTGGCGCTAACTACAACTGGCTCGCCTTCCAGTACCTCACCGTAACCTACGAGGGTAAGACGGGAGAAGAGCTTGAGTACGTCACTGGCACGATGAACAAGGACGTTGAGGACGCTATGAAGGACGCTGTGGACACCTACAACGAAAGCATGACCACCGAGAACCTGAGCGCAGCCACGGCAGCCATAGCAGCAGCCAACGCCTCCGTAGAGTACTACGCCTCGATAACGGCAGTGGTAGAGGCTCTCGACGAGGCAGGCACGGCAGTGTGGGAGGCAAGCGACGCTTACACCGCATACACGAACTGCACCCTTAGCGACGAAGACCTCTCCGAGACCTTCGCAAAGGCGCAGATAGCACAGACCACCAAGGGCTCTGACATGACGTACGTCCTCACCACCACCGGAGAGTGGACGATACTGCAAGGCAACGGCTACTACAATAGCAACGACGACCATCAAAGTCCCGCTGGCTTGCCTGACGCACAAGAGACGTACAGCTACGGAACTGAGGAATATCCTATCTTCACAGAGGGAGGCGTGATGTACAAGACGATAACGGGCTTACCCGAGGGCACCTACGAGGTAACCTTCTATGCCCAGGAGAACGCTTGCAACGACGTTGACACGGAGCATTCAGGCGCAGGCTACTGCCAGGCGTACGCCAACGACGTCACCGCAGATATGAGCTTAGGCACGACGGGCACTTCCGGCTACTCAGACGACGACCTGTTCACCCTTTCGCCAGTAGAGGTAGGGGAAGACGGCGAGCTTAAGTTCGGCGTTACGAACCTTCAGACGGGCGGCAACTGGTGCTACTGTATGGCAGTGAGCCTCACGTACCTCGGCTCTGGAGCAATCACGGAGAACATGCAGGGCGTGTACCTGCTGAACGTAGCTGACGGGGAGTTCCTTAGCCGCGGCAGCGAATGGGGCACAGAGGCAGACCTCGACCACTACGGCATACCCGTCAACATCCTCGTGGCTGACGACGGCACGCTGACAGTGCAGTTCATGGACAGCGAGCTCTACCTCTACGGTCCCAACTGGGCGTGGACAGACGCAGCCGAGGCTGACGCTACCTCCTTCACCGTAGCACAGGCAGTGGACGAGAACGGCGACAAGGTGGAGAGCGACTACGGCACAGTGTACACGTTCTCTTGCAGCGCTGGTCTCCTCTACGTCAACCACTCCGTCGACGGGCTTCCTCTCGCAGTGAACGGACACAAGGAAGTGACAACAGAAGATCCTAACTACGATGACGACGAGCAGACGTACTGGGTGGTAGTGGACAAGGCTACCCGCGACCAGATCAAGGCTGATTGGGTAGAGGAGCAGCAGGCAGCGATAGCCGCCTCCCTCGGTCTTAGCACAGACGACCTCTCCACCGCTACAGGCACTGATATGACCGACAAGGTAAGCAACGCCTCGTTAGTAGACGAGTCAGCTGCCGACGATGAAGGAAGCGTCCTTGGCGGCTGGACTAACACTTACAGCACTAACGACACGTTCTCCTTCTACACTTATAACAACGGCACGGAGATATTCCAAGGAGCGGCAACCCTCTCGCAGACCGTCACTGGTCTTACCCCCGGCGCCTACAAGGTGACGATAGAAGGATTGATGCGCCAAGGCTCTAACGCCCGCTGCTACGCGCTTATGGAAGGTGAGTACGACCTCAGCATAGGTTACCTGAAGGCTAACGACTACGAGATTAACCTCCAGCCCTGGTATGTAGGGTGCAGCTATGACGAAGGCTCACAGGCATATACCCCCGATAACAGGTCTCAGGCAAGCGACGCTTGCGACAATGGCGATTACGACAACACCCTCTACACCGTGGTGGGCGATGACGGCGAGCTTACCATCACCATCGGCTGCCCAGGCACTGACACGTACGGCTGGCTGTACGTGAAGAACCTTAAG
>JAJPZF010000172.1 GCA_021204545.1 Prevotellaceae bacterium | reverse complement strand
TTATGTGATACCAGTGGTTGGGCTTGAGCAGGTGAGCCTCGTCGGTGTACTCACGCAATATCTGAGGACGAACGGCTGTGTCCTCCACCGCCTCGGGCTTGCCGTCATATCGGCGGAAGCGGGTCGTGGTGTTGCTGTTGCCCCCGTATCCGAGGTAGTAAAGCTGAAGGGAATAGCAGTTGTTGAACACTCCCTTGCGCCAGTCCGCGCGCTTGAATATATCTTCAGGCGCGGCTGGGTCGCTTGCCATCCAGAAGCAGTTGAGGTCGCTGAGGCGGTCGCCCTTGTCCTCCATCACCACGCAAGCGTCATACTCCAGCTCAACGGGCGACTGAAGCTTCTCCTTGCGCCAGAGCGTCAGCCCCAGCGGCGCCGTAATCTCTGCCGTGTCGCCAAGGAAGGCCACCTTGTAGTCGGGCGACTCCGACTCCACCCGCCAGTACTTGTCGAACTGCTTTCTGTTAAGCCCCGCCTCTTGCGCCACGGAAGGCGCGCAAAGGGCAAGGAAGGCTAAGGCTATTATGTTTTTCATCCTTTAGGGAATGTCTGCCGCGAAGATAGCGAAATTAAGCTTACCCTTGGGGCTTGCGGGGTTAATATATTCGCCCCGAGGCTTTCGCAGGACAGTCTTTTAGCCTACCTTTACGCTCGCTAACCCTTAGTTAAGCCAATTGATGACATTCCGCAAGCTAACACACAGTGCCACGCTTCTCGTCGTGGCAGGAGCCATGAGCGTGCCGGCGCTCGAAAGCTGCACCGAGGACATAGACACCTCCGACCGCTACACCTTCACCGAGGAGACCGTGGCAAGCTACCTCGAGAAGCACGAGAGCTACAGCGAATACTACGCGCTGCTCTCCGAGGTGAAGATAAGCACACGCAGCGAGTCGACCGTGCTGCAACTGCTTTCCGCCAGGGGAAACTACACCGTCTTCGCGCCCGACAACGAGGCTGTGCAGCTCTATCTCGACAGTCTCTCGGCCAAGGGACTTATCAGCGAGCCTTCGTGGGAAGGCTTCCGGGACGAGCAGACGCTTGACTCCATACGGAAGATTATCGTATACAACAGCATCATCGACGGAGGGGACGACACGGAGGCTTACCAGACCGGCTCTTTCCCGGGCGACACGGAGGAGTTCATGATAGCCAACCTCAACGACCGCAAGCTCACTATGAACTACGGCACGAACCCCGACTCTATGTTCATCAACGGCACGAAGGACGACGACGGCAACGTTATCGGCGGCTCGTTCATCGACCTCAACAACCGCGACATACCCGCCATCAACGGATACATACACGAAGTGCATACGGTGATAGCTCCCAGCAACGAGACGCTTGGCGACCTGCTCAAGAGCTTCATCGACCTTGAGACGGAGGGCTTCCTCGTAACGGCCAAGGTGGTGATGGCTTGCGGCCTGGGCGACACGCTCTCAAAGATTAAGGACGAGGCTTACGAGGAGGCTTATCTCACAGGGAGGCTCGCCGACTTGCCCACGCATCCCAGCTACAACAAGATTGGTTACCTGCCTGAGCATCGCAAATACGGCTTCACCATCTTCGCCGAGCCTGACGGCTTCTGGCGGGAGACTTTAGGCAAAGCCCCGTCGGACATCACTCCCGAAGACGTGCAGCAGTGGGTGGCCAGCAAAGGGCTTTACCCCGACGCCACAGCCGACGACGACTACACGAACCCGCAGAACACCCTCTACCAGTTCGTCACCTACCACATCCTGCCTATGCGCATCCCCGTGGACAAGCTGGTGATACACTACAACGAGAAAGGCTACTACTACGCCACCTCCACACGTTACACCGTCGCCGTCAACGAGACATACTCCACCTTCGGGCAAAGGAGGCTCTTCACGCTCTACCAAGTGGGCAACCTCGACGGCATATACATCAACCGCTTCCCCACGCTCGACAACTCACGCACAGGCACTTACCAGGAGCTCAGCTGCGACGCCGACAAGCAGGGCTTCCTCGTCAACACGGCCGAGGCGCAGAACGTCGTCAATGGTTATATCTACCCCATTGAGGCGGTCAACCCGCAAGCGGGACCTGCCACACTGGCTTACACGCAAGAGACACGTGAGAACTTCCTTAAACGTCGCTGGCGCTTTGACGTGACGGGGCTGTTCCCCGAGTTTATGAACAACGACATCAGGGCTAACCGAGTAAGCACGAACCGCAACCTCTGCGTGGGGCTGCCCGTCAACACCGACTACCCGTACCTCGAGGGCCTTACCATCTCCGAGGGGTCGCTCTTCTATTATCTGCTCGGTCTGGCTTGCGCCTGGCCTAACTACCAAGGCGACGAGTTCAACGTGATAGGCAACTACGAGATGACTTTCACGCTGCCTCCCGTGCCGCTGGCCGGCACTTACGAGATACGCTTCGGCATATCCAACCAGTCCGCGCTGCGCAGTATGTGCCAAGTCTACTTCGGCAGCGACACGGACAACCTCTACGCTATGGGCATTCCTCTTGACATAAGGATAAGAGGGGCGGACAAGCTCCCCGGCTGGGCAGACGACACTGGCGACGACGACATAGACTCGGAGACGGACAAGAAGATGCGCAACAACGGCTTCATGAAGGGCCCGCTCCACTACACCGCCACAGCAAGCTCCGGCTCGCTAAGGGACAACGCTTACATCCACCGCCACATCATCGTGCGGGAGTATATGGAGCCCGAGAAGACGTACTACCTTAAGTTCAAGTCGGTGCTTGAGGACGAGAACAAGGAGTTCTATATGGACTACCTCGAGTTCTGCCCCAAGGAGGTGTACGACAACCCTGTCACTCCCGAGGACGCTTGGTGAACAAAGCCTTAGACCCTTATGGCTGAACAAGGCACGCTCCCTACCCTCTCCCTCAGGGACACCCGCTTCACCGACCTGATGTCGAGGCGCATCTTCAACGTCCTGCTGCTCGCCAACCCCTACGACGCCTTCATGCTTGAGGACGACGGGCGCATCGACGAGAAGATATTCCGAGAGTACGCCTCCCTCGGGCTGCGCTACCCACCGCGCTTCATACAGGTGTCGAGCCACGAGCAGGCGGAGGAGCAGATACGCCTCTGCTCGCCCGACCTTATTATATGTATGCCCGCCACGAACAACAACGACGTGTTCGACAGCGCCCGACGCATCAAGGAGGCGCACCCAGCGGTGCCCATCGTCGTGCTCACGCCCTTCAGCCACGGGGTGAGCCGCAGGCTTCAGAACGAGGACCTCAGCATCTTCGAGTACGTCTTCTGCTGGCTTGGCAACACCGACCTGCTTCTGTCCATCATCAAGCTCATAGAGGACAAGATGAACCTGCGCCACGACATCGAGGCGGCAGGCGTGAACCTTATCCTGCTCGTCGAGGACAACATACGCTTCTACAGCAGCCTGCTGACGAGCCTCTACAAGTTCGTGCTGCAGCAGAGCCTTGAGTTCGCCACGGAGGCTCTCAACTCACAGCTCGAGACGCTGCGAATGCGAGGCAGGCCCAAGATAGTGCTTGCCCGCACGTACGAGGAGGCGTGGGACATCTACAGCCAGTTCCCGCAGAACACGCTCGGCGTTATCAGCGACTGCCGCTTCCCGCGTGAGGGCAAGGCGGACGAGAGGGCGGGCGTCAGGCTGCTCACGGAGATAAGGAAGCTCGACCCTTACCT
>JAJPZF010000128.1 GCA_021204545.1 Prevotellaceae bacterium | reverse complement strand
GCGTGGACTACGACGGCACGCGCTCGAGCAACAGCGAAAGCAGCGTCAACTACAGCATTCAGGAGTATGTGAACGACTGCGTCGATACTCTGGTGGAGGAAGCCAATGAGAATAACATCCCGCACCCGAACATCATAACCGAGGGCGGGCGCTCACTGACAGCGCACCACAGCGTCCTGATAATGGAGGCGATGGAAAGCGTCAGCCTGCCGCAGATGCCGGAGGATTTCAAGCCGACGGAGGAGGACGACAAGCTTGTGCATGACCTCACGGAGATATGGGACAACCTCACGCCACGCTCAATGCTGGAGGATTGGCACGACGCGCAGGACGTGCGCGAGGAGGCGCTCGATCTTTTCCGCCACGGAATCATAGATCTTAAGACGAGAGCGCAGATTGAATCGCTCTTCTGGGCGATAAGCCGTGAGATTGCCGACATGGCCCACCACCAAAAGCACGTGCCCGACGAGCTGCGCAAGCTGGACAAGCAGATGGCGGACAAATACTTCTGCAATTTCTCCCTCTTCCGCAGCATGCCCGACAGTTGGGGCATTGACCAGCTCTTCCCAATAATGCCTATCTCGCATCTTCTCGATGAGCCTACACGAAGCGCCACGCTTCAGGACATAACGTGCGACTCGGACGGGAAGATTATCGCCTACGTGAACGGCATCTCCCAAACGAATTACATCCCTCTGCACACCATTAATCCCGACGAGCCGTATTATATAGGCGTCTTCCTCGTGGGGGCTTACCAGGAGATACTCGGCAATATGCACAATCTCTTCGGGGTGACCAACGCCGTGCACATATCCGTGAGCAAGGACGACTATACCATCGAGCAGCTAATCGACGGGGAGTCGATTGCCGACGTGCTGGAGTTCGTGCAGTACGACCCGAAGAAACTGGTCAGACGTCTGGAGATATGGGTGAGCAAGGCGATAAATGACAAGAAAATCAGCCCTGCGGAGGGCAAGGAGTTCATAAGCAACTACCGCGCGGGGCTGTACGGTTACACTTATCTTGAATAGAAAGCGATGCCTAAGTCGGGGGTCACGGTCATAAAGGTAGGCGGCGCTGTCGTGGAGGAGCCCGACAAGCTTGAGCAGTTGCTTGAGGGTTTCTGCGCGGTGCAAGGGCTTAAGGTGCTTGTTCACGGGGGCGGCCGCAGCGCCACCCGCATAGCCTCGCTCATGGGCATAGAGAGCCGGATGGTGGAGGGGCGGCGTGTGACGGACGAGCCTATGCTTGATGTCGTGACGATGGTGTACGGCGGCCTGGTGAACAAGCGCATCGTGGCGAAACTTCAGGCTCTGGGCGTCAATGCCCTTGGCGTGACGGGCGCGGACATGGACTTGATAAGAAGCCACAAGCGGCCTCGGGGAGCGGTCGACTATGGCTGGGTGGGCGACGTGGAGAGAGCCGACGGGAAAGCCCTGAGCGAGCTTATATATAAAGGTATAGTCCCGGTCGTCGCCCCGCTGACGCACGACGGCCAAGGGCATCTCCTTAACACGAACGCCGACACGATGGCTGCCGAGGTGGCGAAGGCTCTCGCCCCTTTCCTCAATGTCACGCTCACCTTCGCCTTCGAGAAAGCGGGCGTCCTCCTGAATGCTGACGACGACTCCTCGGTCATTCCCAGCCTCGGCCACGAGCAGTACCTCACACTCAAGGAGCAGGGCGTGATAGCCGGCGGCATGATTCCCAAGCTCGACAACGCCTTCGAGGCTATCTCGAAGGGCGTGGGCAGGGTGGTCATAACAAATGCCTCGGATCTCCAGGGCATTCGTGGCACAACCTTGGAGTAATCTTCTTGAGATTTTTGAGCGCGGCTGTAACTTCCGCCACGCTCACTCGTCTTTTCAGTAGAGAGCGATGAGAGAAGCCAGCACTGCGTGCCACGCGTCACTTTCGAGCGAGCGCTCCGGCTCGCTTTGGAACGACGTTCTTCCGCTGAAGGACAAGCTCTTCCGCCTGGCTTTGCGCATAACTCTCAACAGGGCGGAGGCAGAGGACGTGGTGCAGGACACACTCCTCAGGGTGTGGAACGAGCGGGGCAAGTGGCAGCAGATACGCAGCCTCGAGGCTTTCAGCCTGACAGTCTGCCGGAATCTCGCCCTCGACCGACAGAAGCGAGCCTCAGCCACGGACGCTCCTCTTACGGAACGGGAGCACGAGATGCGAAACCCCTTGCCGCAGCCCGACGAGCTGGTGCTCCGCAAGGAAAGGCTTAGGCTGGTGCGGGAAACGATGGACAGCCTGCCGGAAATGCAGAGAACGTTGATGCTCCTGCGTGACGTGGAGGGGAAAACATATAAGGAAATCGCCGAAACACTGGCAGTCTCCGAGGCGCAAGTCAAAGTGTATCTGCACAGGGCAAGGCAGAGAATCAAAAAAACAATAGAGGAGATAGAGAACTATGGACTATAAATACATCGAACAGCTGCTGCAACGCTACTGGGAATGCGAGACAAGCCTCGAGGAGGAAGCCATCCTGCGCGCCTTCTTCTCGCAGAAAGACATCCCCGAGGAGCTGAAACGCTACGCCTCCCTCTTTGAGGCGGAGCGGCAAATGGCAGAAGAGGCGCACCTTCCCGCAGACTTCGACGAGCGCCTGAGGCGAAAGCTCGGGGAGAGCGAGCCTCATGTGAAGGCAAGAAGCCTCAAATGGAACTTGACGCTGCGACCTCTCTTCCAGGCGGCGGCTCTCGTGGCCATCTTCCTCACCTTCGGCCTCGCTATGCGCCTCGGTTGGCAGAAGCCCGACGTGGAAATAGCCTCCGTGGAGCAGCAGCCTGGCGACTCCACCTCGATAAAGATGGTGGACGAGACAACTGCCGAGGGGGACTTGCAGCTGGACTCTGTGCCCGCCGAAGCGAAGACTGAATGACAACACTCTGACAACTAATACTTTCTTAAAACGTTAGTCGGGCGTACCCCTGCGGTCGCCCGACTTTTCTTTGTACCTTCGCAGCGCTTACACTTATGCACCCTTATGTCATGAAGCAAGAAATACTGTCATCGGCGGGAGACTTCAGGGAGCTTGACGCCTGCCTCGCTCGCCACAACGTGAAGAGACTGCTGCTCGTCTGCGGCAAGTCGATAGAGAAGCTGCCGCTTTGGGAATATTTCCTTGGGCTTCCCTCAAGGCTCGGCGTTGAGTTCACCCGTTTCTCTGAGTTCAGCCCTAACCCGACGTACGAGGCAGCCGTCCGAGGCGTCGAGGCTTACCACCGGGGCAAGTGCGACGCCATAGTGGCCGTTGGGGGAGGCAGCGCGATGGACGTGGCTAAGTGCATTAAGGCTTACTCCTCGATGCCCCAAGGCTCGGACTATTTCCATCAGCCCCTCCTGCCCAACGACGCGCTGCTCATTGCCGTTCCCACCACAGCAGGCACGGGCAGCGAGGCAACCCGCTACGCTATCATCAACTACCGTGGCGAGAAGTTCTCGGTCACCGACTCAAGCCTCATCCCGCAGGCAGTCCTCTTCTGCCCCGAAGCGCTGTCCACGCTCCCACTCTACCAGCGCCAGGTCACAATGCTCGACGCTCTCTGCCACGGCATCGAGTCTTACTGGGCAGTAAGCTCAACCCAGGAGAGTCGCCGCTATGCCTCCGAGGCCATCGCCTTGACGCTCGCCAGCCTTGAGGCTTACCTCAGCAACGACCCCACGG
>JAJPZF010000029.1 GCA_021204545.1 Prevotellaceae bacterium | reverse complement strand
CGAGTATCTCTGTGGCTTCCTTCACGCTGACGAGAAGGTCGTAGATGAGCTGCTGTGCGTGTGCCGTGCCGTCCTCGCTCGAGTGTGCGTCCTGCTCGGGACTGTACTCGTCGGGGGCAACGAAGGTGCCGTCAGCCTCGAAGCTGTAAGCCGTGCCGCCGTAGCCGCTGTTCTGCTTCGCGCTGTCGTAGCCCTTGTCCTCTATCATGCGCTCCATCCAGAACTGGGTTGCGCTCCATAGGGCGGGGAACGCCTTGGCGAGGAACTCCTCGTCCCTTGTGTAGCGGAAGTGCTGCCACAGGTGACTGCAATACCAGGCGTTGGCAACGAAGTAGTTGCTTCCCCACGTGCTCATCCCGCCGAAGATGTTGCTCTCGGTGAACACCGTCCAGCCGTCGCTCACGCCTGCGTACGACTTCGCCACCTTCTTCCAGTTGCTTGAGGCGGCGTTGGTGATGATATAGTTAAGGAAGGGCAGGTGCATCTCGCTGAGGTTCGTCGGCTCGGCAGGCCAGTAGTTCATCTGTATGTTTATGTTCGTGTGAATGTCGCTGTTCCAAGGAGCGTTGCTCAGGTTGTTCCAAATGCCTTGCAGGTTGTTAGGAACATCGATGCCGCGGCTGCTGCTTATCTCGAGGTAACGCCCGTACTGGAAGTAGAGCTGCTCGAGGAAGCGAGCCTCGGCGTTGTCCAGATTGCTCAACGTGTTGTAGTAGGTGATGAGATCCTGCGTGGTGCGGCTGCTGCTTCCCTGAAGGTCAACGTCCACCCTTCCAGTGATAGAGAGGAAGTCGCTGACGTGGTCTTCGTAGATCTGGTCGAAGCCCTTCTCGACGGCGGCGGCGAAAAGGTCAATGAAGCGTTGGCGCACCTCAGTTCCTGTCTCGCCCGACTTGCGTGAGCTGCTCTCGGGGTCGAAGTCAGTGCCTCCAGCAAGAAAGAGTATCACCTCCGTCGCGTCGCTGACCAGCAAGCCGCTGTCCGTCTTCTCCACCGTGCCGTCTATAGGCACTACCCTCATCCTTGCGGCGTAGGAGACGGTGGTGAGAGCGCCCGTGAACGCACCGCAGGCTCCGTACTCGTCAGTAACGGAGTAGGTAACATTGGAGGCGTTGATGTCATCTCCCGGCACGATGGTGAACAGCAGCTTGAGCTTGTCCTCGCCCTTGGCTGTGTAGCGCGCGGCAATGACTTGGTCGGGGTAAGAGGCAAGGAAGGCGCGGTCGTAGGTCGTCGTGCCTGAGGCGTTGGTATAATGCACCCTGCCCACGCCGCTCTGTATGTCGAGGCAGCGGTAGTAGTCCTTCGCCCCTTCCTCCTCGGTGAAGCCTATCGTCTCGCTCTTGTCCTCCACGAAGACAGAGCCGAAGTTCTTGTACTGCCCGTAAGAGCCAAGGTCGGAGGGCGAGCCAGTCCAGAGGGTCTTCTCGTTGAACTGTATCTCGTCCTTCATTATGCCTCCGAAGAGGCTTGCCCCAAGCTGCCCGTTGCCGATGGGAAGGGAGTACTCCATCCAGATGTTGGAGACGCCCGTGGCTGTGGCAGGCTCGTCGTACCAGAGCGTCATAGGATGCTCGGGGGTGAAGTTTGTAGTGCCTGTGGTGTAAAACTCAGGGTACTCGATGTTGTCGGGGTCAATGAGCAGGAACTTGTCGTTCGTGTCGCCGCTTGTCCACAGTCCGAGGGTGGTGCCCACGCCTGTGCCGCCCCATTGGTTCATATAGGCATAAGAATCGCTCGCGCCGTTCCACTTAAGCTGCCAGTAGGAAGAGCCGTCGGTGAGCGACCAGCCCGAGGCGTCCTCTGTGGCACTTGCCTGAAGGCAAGCGGCGGACGTGCTGTAGACAGCGTATTGCCCTGCCTTGTTCACGAGCTGAAGGCTGCTTGTCGAGCCTACGAACTTCCACAGCTGCTGGTCGGTAGCTTCCATGGGAGTGCCCTCCTCTGTGGTAAGGTTGGCGTTGTTGTCATGAGCCGTAAGATAGAGCGAGCTGTTGGTGAACTCTATCATGTAGTAAGTCTCCGAGTCGAAGTCAGGCTCGGTGATAGCCTGAGCCGAGAGAGGAATGATTAGGGAGGCGAGGCTCCACACGAAGGTCTTAATGTTTCTCATACTATAGTAAGTTTATAAAGGGTTATTGTTGCAGGTTAGGTCTATACTTGATGTCTCGCATAGCGGCCGAAGCCTCAGCCATATTAATATGGTATGTGCCTCCTTCCGTCGTGTTGAGGAGGATGGTGTTGTCGTCGAGGCGGATGGCAAGCACCTCGTTGCCCGCCTCGTCTGTCACCCTGCGGTCGGCTATGCCTGTGTAGCGCACTGGGCAGGGCAGCCCTGAGAAGCTCTTTATCGTCGCCTCGGTGAGAGTGCCGTCCCGCCACGTCTGGTCCACCTCGAAGTTGCCCACAGCCCTAAGACCGCAGACTTGCCCCTCGCCCCAAGCGGAGGGCAAGGCGGGCAGCAGTTGCAGAGTGTCAGTGTGGCTTTGCAGCAGCATCTCGGCTATGCCCGCACAGCAGCCGAAGTTCCCGTCTATCTGGAACGGGGCGTGGCTGTCGAAGAGGTTATAATACACCCCTCCCGCGCTTTGGTCAATATCGTATGAGGTAGAGTGGCGCAGGGCGTTGCGCAATATCCTGTGGGCGTGGTCGCCGTCCTGCGCCCTTGCCCAGAGGCACACCTTCCACGCCATGCTCCACCCCGTAGCCTTGTCGCCACGAAGCTTGAGGCTGTTCACTGCTGCTTTGAAGCAGGGACTGCCGGGATTGACAACGCCCAAGGGATAGAGTGCCATCAGGTGACTGAGATGGCGGTGCGAGGGGTCACGGCTCACGTCGTAGGTGCTGTATTTCCATTCCCTCAGGATAGTGTCTCCTTTAGCCACGCCGTTGCGAGGGTCAGTCCAACCGCTTGCCGCATTCTCGTTAGCCGTATACACCTCAGTGTGCAGCCCCTTGTCGGTCTTCTCAATATAATAGTCAAGTCTTTCCATGTCGGCAGGCGAAAGCTCGCTAAGGATGTCGTTAGCCTGCCTCACCGTCTCGAAGAGATAGCGGATGAGCTGCTGGGCGTGAGCCGTGCCGCTCTCCACCTTATGGTCGTCCTGCTCGGGACTGTACTCATTGGGAGCCACGAAAGTGCCGTCGTCACGGTCTTTAACCAGCCTGTTCATCCAGAACTTAGCCGCACTCCACATAGCGGGGAAGGCACGGGCGAGAAACTGTCTGTCCTGCGTGTAGCGGTAGTGCTGCCACAGGTGGCTCGAATACCAGGCGTTAGCCACGAAGTAGTTGCCGCCCCACGTGTTCATCCCTCCGAAGATATTGCTTGCCGTGTACACGTCCCATCCCTCGTTAGCCCCGGCGTGGCACTGCGCCATCCACTGCCAGTGTGGGCTCTCCGCGTTACGAATAATATAATTAAGGAAAGGCAGGTGCGTCTCGCTAAGGTTCGTAGGCTCAGCGGGCCAGTAGTTCATCTCCACGTTAATGTTGGTGTGGATGTCGCTGTTCCAAGGCGCGTGGCTCGTGTTGTTCCAGATGCCTTGCAGGTTGTTGGGAACGTCCACCCCACGACTGCTGCTAATCTCAAGATAACGCCCGTACTGGAAGTAGAGCTGCTCAAGGTAGCGAGCCTCCTCGTTGTTGGGGTTAGTGTTATAGTAGTCTATGAGGTCTTTCGT
>JAJPZF010000064.1 GCA_021204545.1 Prevotellaceae bacterium | reverse complement strand
CAGACGGGCAGGCTTATCTGAACGAGAACCTTGGCTACGAGGACGGCTCTCTCGAGGACGGCACTGACTACATCTCTATCATCTGTGCAGCTTACCTCGCTCAGACCACAGCAGGCTCTGACATGACCTACGCCCTCCTGAACAGCGGCGAGTGGCACGCTGTTAACACCGATGGCGAAACGAACTCTCTTGGTATCTACGGTGACGGCTACGAGAGCTATAACGGTTCGACCGGCTTCCCAGAGGGCGACGTACTGTACTGCACCCTCACTGGTCTGCAGGACGGCTACTACGAGGTAACCTTCAAAGCAGCGGAGAATGCCGCTAACGGCATCTCTGTCAACTCTGGCTCTGACATCGCACAGGCTTACGCCAACGAAGAAACACCAGTTGATATGACCGTAGGCGATAAGAGCGCAGGCTCAGAAGAGTACACGACTTACACGTTCCAAATCAAGATTGAAGACGGCAATTTGAAATTTGGTGTCAAGAACAAAGCTACAGGCGGCAACTGGGCAATAGCAGTGCCTGTAAGCCTCACGCTCCTTGCTCCGACCGACATGAAGTGCGTCTACCTGTACAACGTGGCAACGAAGAAGTTCCTCAGCCGTGTCAACACAACCGACAGCAATGGCGCCCAATCCTGGACTGCTGTCGACCCGTACGGCATCCCCTTGGAGATCGAATTCGATGACAACAACGCAGCCACAATCAAGTACCTCGACAGTGAACTCTATATCCGCGCAACCAACTGGGGTCATGCTGACGGCAATCCTAATAACGACGATTCAAACGGAGCTTATCACCCCTACACCTTCACCGTTAAGGAGGTAGAGGGCGCGACAAGCGCCTACGGCACAGTATACCAGTTCACAGGCACTTACGGAACTTTCTACGCCAACGCGGATGATGCGGATCATAGGGCAGCCGTCAACGGTACTAGCACCGGTAATGAGCCCAACATCACTGGTGATGATGATCCGACGACTTACTGGGTAATCGTGGACAAGGACACCCGCGACGCTATCAAGAACGCTTGGGTACAGGAGCAGAAGGACGCAGCAGCCGAGGCTCTTGGAGTTGATGACATCGACGCCTACGCCGCTGTGAACGCTGGCACTGACTGCACCGACAAGGTAAGTGACGCAGCACTAACAACCAGCATCACTAACTGGACCTCTTCGATTACCGCTTCTGAAGATACTAATGCTTCATTTGCCGCTGACACCTACGGCACTGAGCTCTACCAAGCAGCGGGAACACTCACGCAGACAGTCACTGGTCTTAACCCCGGTGTCTACAAGGTAACTCTGCAAGGCTACAAGCGTCAAGGCACTAACGAAAAGATGTGGAAGCTTGGTAACACTTACGAAGACCTCGACCTTAGCACAGCTTACCTGCAGGCTAACGACAACCAGATTAACCTGAAGCCTTGGTACGTAGGGGCGACCTATGAAGAAGATAAAACCACGAGTGATGGTGCAAGTGATCCATATCGGCCCAATTGGACATCTGAAGGCGGTCCTCTTTGCGACGCTGACGACAGCCCATACACCAACACTCTCTACACTATAGTAGAAGCAGGCGATGGCGAAACTACCGGTAGCATTGTACTCACGATATGCTGCCCAGAGTATGACACCAACGGCTGGATGTTTGTTAAGTCCCTCACGCTGACGCTGCTTGACACTCCGAACCTCTTCCTGCACGAAGACCCGCAGATCCAAGGCACTTACTACGGCACGTTCAGCAGCACGACAGCTTGCGATCTCGTTGACGGCGTAACAGCCTCCTACCTGACGGCAGACGGCGTCACCGACGAAGGCGTGGACGATAACGGCGACGAGTGGGGCACACTCACCTTCACCGAGGCAGACGCCATCGCCGCTAACGAAGGTTACCTCTGCATGTACGAGGGCGAGGAAGGACAAGGCACCATGCAGTTCAGCCTGCCCGCAACACAGGACGAGGTTACCGCTCCCGAGGGCAACCTGCTTAAGGCAGTAAGCGAGGAGACCACTGGCGCAGACCTTGACGACTACGCTTACGTGCTTGGTAGCGAGAACGACGTTGTAGGCTTCTACATGCTCAGCGACGAAGGCACGATAGCAGCCGGCAAGGCATACGCCGACCTCAGCTCAGTGATTGAGGAAAGCGAGGAGACCGACGTGAAGTACTTCAAGATAGTAATCGGCTCTGAGGACGACAGCACCACCACCGGCATAGAGGAGGCAGTCGCTCCCGTAAGGGTAAGCACTGACGCCATCTACGACCTCGCTGGCCGCAAGGTATCGCAGCCACAGAAGGGCGGCATCTACATCGTGGGAGGCAAGAAGGTACTTTATTAATCACACTAAAAAACAGACAAGACTATGAACAAGACTTATATTCGCCCCACGATGAGCGTGGAGCAGTGCGAGGCAAAAGCAGCCTTCTCCCTCACCTTCAGCTCAACCACGACTGACGAGGGCTGGACAAAGAAGGAGACGGGCAACAGCTCCTTCGACACCGACAACCTGTGGGACAACACAGAATGGTAAGCACAAAACGTTTCCTCATAATAGTGCCTGCTGTGAAGCACGCGTTTTAAGGATTTATAGTGTTAATAGTGCCCCCGCCAAGCCTTTGAGCTTGGCGGGGGTTTTTCTTGCGCACGCGACAGACTGATTCGACCTTGGCGAGAAGGAACAGGGGGAAGAAGACCACTAAGACCCCTGCGACGATGACTACCTGCCCTACTGAACTGAAGTGTGACAAAGTGACATCATATATATAAGATGTCCGTCCTAATGTCCAACCTCTCATTACTGATATCCATGAGAGAATTATCAGGAGAGTGTCATTGTGACATCCATTATGCGTATAGGGTATGTCCAAGTGTCCAAGTGGCAAACTCTCCCCCTGCTGCCAGAAAAAGGAAAGCCGCCCTGTCCTCGCTCGAAGAAAAGGAAGCGAACAGGGAGTTAGTGCAACGTGCGGTGAGGGCGTTAGGGCGTTAGGGGCGATGAGGGCAATGGCGGCGGATCTCTTCACCGCCCATTGGGGAACGCCTTGCGCGGACAGGGGGAAAAGACTGCCTGTGCGTGGGGAAAAGACTGTCTGTGCAGCCCCCCCGGCTCCCGCCAGCCAGCGGGCAATAATGGCGGGCAGTCTTGCCCCTTTGGGGTAAAAGACATATCTTCGCGTGGCTTAAGGAGCGAACGTGACATGTATAACGTGCTGGTGGTGGAGGACGAGAAGCGTGTGGCAGACCTGCTGCGGGCCGGGCTGGAGGAGAGCGGCTACAGCGTGATGGTGGCTTACGACGGGGAGATGGCGCTGAGGCTGTTCCGCAGCCACGAGTTCCATCTTGTCATCTCCGACGTTATCCTGCCCCGCATGAACGGCTTCGACCTCTGCAAGGAGATACGTCAGACGAACAAGCGCGCCTCCATCCTCATCCTCACAGCCCTCGGCGCCGCCGACGACAAGCTGGAGGGCTTCGACGCGGGTGCAGACGACTATATGGTGAAGCCCTTCGACTTCCGCGAGCTTATGGCGAGGGTGAAGGTGCTGACCAAGCGGCAGGCGCAGGCCTCCTCCCTTAAGCCTCCCCAGAGGCTCTCGTACGCCGACCTGAGCATAGACGTGGCCAAGCGGGAGGTGCGCCGGGGGGAGACGCTCATAGCGCTCTCGCCCAAGGAGTACAACCTGCTCTCCTACCTCG
>JAJPZF010000202.1 GCA_021204545.1 Prevotellaceae bacterium | reverse complement strand
TGCAAAGCACGCTAAGGCAGCAGATACGCCACCGCACCGTCTACTCCTCCACCTCCGCAACGCTCATCAACCTTGGCTTCTCGGCGGGATACCTCGTCACCTTCCTTTGGGGCGCGCGGGGGCTACATCACGACACCATCACCTACGGCACGATGATTGCCTTCATCCAGCTCGTCGGGCAGATACAGCTGCCCATCCGGGAGCTCACACGCTTCGTGCCGCTCATCATCGGCTCGTTCACCGCTGGCGAGAGGCTAATGGAGCTGGAGGACACGCCCCTCGAGCCTGAGGGAGAGCCTCGCCTCTTCCCCGACGGAGCGGGAGTGAGGCTCAAGGACGTGAGCTACACGTATCCCGGCAACCCGCACCCAACCATCAGCCACCTCTCCTTCAGCTTCCCGCCCGGCAGCCGCACCGCCATCGTGGGAGAGACGGGAGCGGGGAAGACGACGCTCATTCGCCTGATGCTCGCCCTCATCGAGCCCGAGGAGGGAACGGTGGAGGTGTTCAACCGAGACGACAGCTGCGCGGCATCGCCACAGACACGATGCAACATGCTCTACGTGCCTCAGGGCAACACCCTGCTCAGCGGCACGATACGCTACAACCTTCAGCTCGGCAACCCGAAGGCAACGCAAAGGGAGATGGAGGAAGCGTTGCGTGTGGCTTGCGCCGACTTCGCCCTGAGCCTGCCCGAAGGGCTTGACAGCCCGATAGGCGAGCAAGGGGTGGGCCTAAGCCAAGGGCAGGCGCAGCGGCTCTGCATTGCCCGCGCCCTGCTCGGCAAGGGGCAGATACTGCTGCTCGACGAGGCCACCAGCGCCCTCGACACCGAGACGGAGAGCCGCCTCCTCGACAACCTCACCCACTGGATGCTGCCGAGCCAGACCCTCATCTTTGTCACACACAGAGCAGCCGCAGCGGAGCAATGCACTCAGTCGCTGCGGCTGTGAAGGCTTAAGGCAAGCGTCGGCTCAGCGCCTCACGACCTCGCCCTTCTCTATAAGGTACTCCGCTATCTGCACGGCGTTGAGCGCCGCCCCCTTCTTAATCTGGTCGCCCACGAGCCAGAACGTCAAGCCGCTGTCCGAGGCTAAGTCCTTGCGTATGCGCCCAACGTAGACATCGTCCTTGCCAGCAAGGAAGAGCGGCATCGGGTAGAGCTTGTTCTCCGGGTCGTCCATCAGCTGCACGCCCTTGCCTTGCCTTATTGCCTCCTTGAACTCGTCGGGGCTGACGGGCTGCTCCGTCTGGGCCCACACCGCCTCGCTGTGGCTACGGAGGGAAGGCACCCTCACGCACATGGCGGAGCAACGGGCGTCCGAGTGCATTATCTTCTTCGTCTCGTTGAACATCTTCATCTCCTCCTTCGTGTAGCCATTGTCCGTGAACACGTCGATCTGCGGGATGACGTTGTACGCGAGCTGGTAGGCGAACTTGCTCACCGTGACGGGCTTGCCCTCGAGCAGCTCGCGGTACTGCTGCTCAAGCTCTGCCATCGCCGCAGCCCCCGCCCCGCTCGCCGCCTGGTATGAGGCGACGTGGATGCGGCGTATGTGGCTCAGCCTCTCGAGGCACTGGAGGACCACCACCATCATTATCGTCGTGCAGTTCGGGTTCGCCACGATGCCCCGCGGCCTTATGAGTGCGTCCGCGGCGTTGCACTCAGGCACGACCAGCGGCACGTCCTCGTCCATTCGGAAGGCGCTCGAGTTGTCTATCATCACAGCCCCGTGCCTCGTGATAGTCTCCCAGTATTCCCTCGACACGCCCGCCCCCGCGCTGGTGAAGGCGATGTCCACGCCCTGGAAGTCGTCGCTGTGTTGCAAGAGCCTCACCTCCGTCTCCTTGCCCCGGAAGGCGTACTTCCTTCCCGCGCTGCGCTGGCTGCCGAAGAGCCTCAGCTCATCCACGGGGAAGCTCCTCTCTTCAAGCACCCTCAGGAACTCCTGCCCCACTGCGCCGCTCGCGCCCACGATTGCTACTGTCATCTCCTTAAAGCTTTAACGGTTTGCGCCGCGAAGTTAGCGCATTCGCCTATGCCCTCAAAGGCTGGGGGCGGAAATGTGCGCGCCCGAGGCTCTTGTGGCGTTTAGCGTTTAGTCGCGTCGGGATGAACGGGCTTACGGGAACTTTCGCTACCTTTGCGTGCGATGACACCTACCTAAGGCATGCTCGAAGCCCTCACAGCCATCTCCTTAAGCGACGGCGCAGCACTCGTGACGGACCCCACGTGGACGTTCGCCATCGTCTTGCTCGTCATCCTGCTTGCCCCGCTGCTGCGGCGGCTCGGCATTCCTTATATAGTGGGGCTGCTGCTTGCGGGCATCGTGATAGGCGAGCACGGGCTGAACCTCATCGAGCGTGACCGCAGCTTCGAGATCTTCGGGCAGGTAGGCGTGTACTACATCATGTTCACTGCCGCCCTCGAGCTCGACGTGGGCTCGGTGGAGCATTACGGCAGGGGCGGCCTGCGCTTCGGCTTGCTGACGTTCCTGCTGCCCTTCGCCCTCGGGGGGCTGACGGCGCACTGGCTGCTGGGCATGAGCGTGATGTCGAGCGTCTTGATGGGCTGCGTTTTCGGCTCGCACACCTTGGTGACGTACCCGATAGTGGGTCGCTACGGGCTGGGCAGGCACAAGGCAGTGGTCGTCTCAGTGGTGGCGACGGCGGTGGCCATGCTTGCCGCCCTGCTTATCCTCGCCGTCACAGTGGGCTCGCTCAGCCCCGAGACGGGGTGGCTCCGCTGGGCGCTGTTCGCCGTGAAATGCCTTGTGTACTTCCTCGTGCTCTTCGTCGTTTACCCGAGGCTGGGGCGTTGGTACCTCCGCCGCTTCAGCGACAACGTGGGGCAGTTCATCTTCATCCTCGGCACGATGTCCTTCGCCGCTGCCTTCGCCAAGCTGTGCGGCTTGGAGGGGCTGCTGGGGGCGTTCCTCGCGGGGCTTGTGTGCAACCGCCTCATCCCCCGCACCTCTCCGCTGATGAACCGCATAGAGTTCGTTGGCAACGCACTGTTCATCCCCTACTTTCTCATAGGCGTGGGGATGCTGGTGGACGTGCGTGTGCTCGTGACCGACCTCGGCACGGTGCAGGCGGTTGTGGTGATGGTCGTGGCAGGAGCGGTGCTTAAGTTCCTATCCGCCTTGATAGAGAAGCTGCTGACACGCGGCTCTTGGGACAGCTGCCTGCTGATGTTCGGCTTGACGAACGCACACTCTGCGGGGGCATTGGCGATAGTGATGGTGGCCAGCTCGCCCGCAGTGGGCTTGGCAGACCCCTCGCTCGTGAACGCCATCGTGATGCTCATCCTCTTCTCCTGCATTATAAGCAGCTTCGCCACGAGCCACGGGGTGAGGCGGCTCGCCCTTCGTGACGCGACGCCCGACGAGAACCGCGGCTCGTTCCACGGCAAGTGCCTCGTGACATACAGCCAGAGGGACAGCGTGGAGCCAATGACGATGCTCGCCATACTAATACGCAACCCCTACATCCCCGACCCGCTGATGGGGCTTAGCGTGGCTTACGAGGAGGGAGGCGAGGACGAGGCAGACCTGCACAACCGCGGCAGGAGGCTCTTGGCGAAGGCAAGCGAGATAGCCAGCGCGGCGGACGTTGGGATGACGACACTCAACCGCATATCCACCAACATAGTGAGCGGCATACTGCACACGATGCGGGAGTACGACTGCGGCGAGGTGATAGTCTGCC
>JAJPZF010000156.1 GCA_021204545.1 Prevotellaceae bacterium | reverse complement strand
CGCCTGATAGGGGAGTACAACATACACAACCTGCTTGCCGCCGTGGCTGTGGGCATACGCTTCGCCGTCCCCGTGGAGAGGATATGCCAGGCTCTGGCCAATTATATGCCGACGAACAACCGCTCCGAGTACCACGACACGGGCAGGAACCGCCTGATCGTGGACGCTTACAACGCCAACCCCTCGTCGATGGCAGCGGCTCTCGACAACTTCGACCGCTTGCCAGCCGGGCATAAGATGCTCATCCTGGGCGACATGCTGGAGCTGGGGGAGGAGAGCGAGCGGGAGCACAGGCGCGTCGTTGAGCGCATACGTGGCTACGAGACGGTGTGGCTGGTGGGGGAGGAATTCAGGAAGGCAGCCCTGCCTCGTATGCGCTGCTTCGCCACGGCAGAAGAGGTGAAGCCCCTTCTTGGCGGTGTCGCGGGGCGTACCATACTGATAAAGGGGAGCAACGGGATGAGGCTCTCCCAACTTATAGGCTTGTTATGAACCAATTCTAATATCTTTACTATGAGAAAAGTACTGCTTTTAACCTTTGCCTGCGCACTGTCACTGACGGCTATGGCGCAGCGCTTCTACACTGCGAAGTTGGACCGTGCCCTCGTGGCTGTGCCAGCCTCGAGCGGAAACTTCGTGAGCTGGCGTGTGCTCCCCGAGGAGTATTACGACGTGACTTACAACCTCTATTGCAACGGCACGCTGCTGAAAGAAGGTCTTACCGTGAGCAACTACACACACACCGCAGGCACCACCACCAGCCAGTATCAGGTGGCTGCCGTGGTGAAGGGAGTGGAGCAGGACAAGTGCGAAGCTGTCACCCCGTGGAGCGGCACGGACGGAGCTCTTGTAATCCCAGTTGAGGAGATGGTCGGGCGAGACGGCACCAACGAGAACTCCCACTACACGCTCAACGATGTCTCGCTGGGCGACCTCACGGGCGACGGGATAGTGGAGTTCATCGTCAAGCGCCCGTGCGACGACGCCTACAACATCTCGCAGTCGAACCGCTTCAACGTGCTCGATTGTTACGACCGCAACGGCAATCGCCTCTGGTGGATAGACATGGGGCCGAACATGATATCGGGACCCGACGAGCAGTGGGACTGCGTCTGCTACGACTGGGACCAGGACGGGAAGGACGAGGTCCTGCTCCGCGGCGCTGACAATATGATCATCCACTACAGCGACGGCACGACGTTCACCATTGGCGACACGTCGGTGGACACACGCAGCTCCCTGAACCTCGCTAATAATAGCACTAACTTAGCCTATACCAACCAAGGCAATGAATACCTATTGTACCTTGAGGGGGCGACAGGCAAGCCTTACGAGATTGGCGACACGTCGAACGGCGATCCCTCTGACTATTACATAGACTACCCTAACCCACGTGGGGATATCAGCGAGTGGGGCGACACTTATGGTCACCGTGCGACGAAGCACTACTTCGGCGCTCCTTACCTCGACGGCCGCCATCCGAGCATCTTCCTTGGGCGTGGCTGCTACACGAAGCATTATATGAAGGCATTCGACGTGGACGCATCGACACACAAGCTGACGCAGCGTTGGGCTTGGGAATGCACCACGAGCGGCTCGCCTTGGTACGGGCAGGGCTACCACAACTTCCAGATAGCCGACGTTGACTGGGACGGCAGGGACGAGATCATGTTCGGCGCTATGGTCATCGACGACAACGGCAAGGGACTGTCAACCACAGGCAACGGCCATGGCGACGCTCAGCACTGCTCCGACTTCGACCCCTACACACACGGGCAGCAGCAGTTCGTGTGCTGCGAGGATAATCCCGCCAATTGCTATAGCGACGCCACCACCGCTAACGTGCGCTACCGATACTTAGCCACTGACGACGACGGCAGGGCTCTTATGGCTAACTTCACGAACGACTATCCAGGGAGCGTGGGGCGCTCGGTGAACACGGGATGGATTAGCTCCGTGAAGAACAAGGTGATTGACGCTCTGGGAGGGGACGACTTTATTGAGTGGGCAGACCTTAACCAGCGTATCTACTGGGACGGAGACCTCTGTGACGAGTACTTCGACAGCCCTGGCACCGCCAAGGCGGGCGTGGTGTATAAGCCCGGCACAGGGGAAAGGCTCGCTCAGTACAACAACACGCACTGCAACAACGACTCGAAGAACAACCCTGGGGCGATTGCCGACATCTTCGGTGACTGGCGTGAAGAGTTAGTGCTGTCGCAGAGCGACGACAAGGCTATCCTCGTCTTCTCCACTAACATTGCTACAAGCTACCGCCTGCCGACCCTTATGAGCGACCATCAATATCGCAACGCCATCGTGTGGCAGTCGATGGGATACAACCAGCCGCCCCACAAGAGCTACTTCGTGGGAGAGATGGAAGGCATTACCATCGCTCCGCCACCATTGATGATGGAAGGCAGGACTGAGGTGGCCAACGGCGGCACGATAAGCACAACGGACGACCATCTCATCGTCTGCGAGATGAACGACACCAAGGTGTCCATTGCCGAAAACGCAAGCCCTTACATAGTCACATTCTACGTGCCCTCGTGGGTGCAGGGCAACGCTGAGAGCAACACCAGCAGCAAGCCCGACCCGACATACACCTACTACACCTGCGACGTGACGGGAGGACCGCTCACTGGCTCGACACGCTTGGTAAAGCAGGGCGACGGCATACTCAACCTCCCGAAGGTTGACATGACCTACACAGGCGAGACGAACATCTGGGCAGGCACGCTCAACTTCGACGGCACACTGAAGAACAGCTCCCTCTGGCTCAACCGCTTCGCCGAGCTTAACAGCGACGGAGGCACGTTCCGCTCCATCAAGGCGGACTACGGCTCGATAATACGCCCGGGAGGGGAGGGCAGCTACAGCACCATCACCACCGACACGCTTGCCATGGGCTTCGGCTCTCGCCTGCAGCTTGAGGTTAGCAGCGACGGCACACAAGCCGACCAAGTGACCGTCTCCTTGCTTACTATTGAGACGAAGACGGGCAGCGCTTGGGAGGACTTCGGTCCTGACTACCTTGCGCCAGTCATAGAGATAGTGCCGCAGTTGGCAAGCGGCACGCAGGAGCTGCCCGATGGCACGTACACGCTCGGCACTATTAATAATGTAGACGGCGACCTTGAGAGCATTAAGATAGAGGGCTTGGCGGGAAGAAAGAAGAGCCTCAGCCTTGTGGACGGCAAGCTTACGCTGACCGTCGCAGGCACTCGCGACCCTGCCACCGCCTACTGGGTAGGTGAGGAAAGCACCACTTGGGACACTGCCACCACAGAGAACTTCGACGTTGATGGAGAGACGGACTACTACGTCAGCGGAGACGACGTGATCTTCGACGACGCTGCCTCAAGCTTCACCGTGTCCCTCGCCGACGAGCTTTACCCCTCGAGCGTAACAGTCAACTCCTCCAAGACCTACTCCTTCAGCGGCACGGGCAGCCTTGCTGGAGAGATGACATTCACCAAGGACGGCACTGGCACGCTCACTATGGGCAACGACAACACCTACACTGGCGTTAATACTATAAGCGGCGGCACGGTGAAGGTCTCCAGCCTCAGCAACTCCGTGCAGGCTTACGGCAACCTCGGCGCTGTAGGCTCTACGAGCATAGTGATAGAGAACGGGGCAACCCTTCAGACAACCTCAGCCGTGAACAACGACAAGCCCATCAAGGTGCAGGGAGACGAGGGAGGCATAATCAACGCAGGCTCGGACTTCAGC
>JAJPZF010000173.1 GCA_021204545.1 Prevotellaceae bacterium | reverse complement strand
GCACCAAAGTGCCTTCACCGAGAGCACCAAAGTGCCTTCACCGAGAGCACTCCGACATGTAACGGCAACCGCCCCCGCAGGCACTTAGCTCTGTGGGGGCGGCATCAGGATAGGAAGCCTTAAGGCTTCGGCGGGAGTATGGTCAGTCCCAGAGGGAGGGGGCGTCGGTCCAGCCCTTGTCCTCCTTGCCGAGCGCGGGGGCTTCGGGCGAGGCTGATATGCTTGACACGTTGATGCCGCTTGCCGTGTCGCGGCTCACCTCCATCACTACTGCCTGCATGGCAGGCTTCTCGTATTCCTTCTTCTTCATCTCTCTCATTTGATTAGTACCTTCTTATTACCTTTAATGTATATGCCCCTCGTGGGTCGCTCGACGGGTCTGCCTTGGAGGTCGTAGAGCGTGGGGGAGGAGCTTGCCTCGCCTCTAACGCTTGTCACGCCAGTCTCCCCCGTGGGGAAGAGCAGAGCTGGGCGTGCCTCCGCCTCGCCGTCGGTGGAGGAGGGGAGACGGAGCAGGCAGTGGTTGGCCGTGAGGGCTATGCCCTCTTCTCTGACGCTGTAGAACGCCAGGCCTGTCTCCTCAAGGTCTTGCAGGACGTACGAGCCAACGGGGGCTGTGGTGCTGACAAGCGTGCCAGTGAGCAAGCCTGCGGTGTACTCCGTTTGCAGGTTCGTAGGCACGGCGGTGAACTGGTAGTCTCCCTCCGTACCTTTTATTATATAGGGCGTGTTAGCCTCCAGCTCGCCTTCCTGCAAGGGGTCGAGGGCAAGGGTCGTGCTGTTCTCAAGCCCTTGGCAGGAGAATGCCTCCAGCCCTTGGGGCAGCGTGTAGGCGAAGGGCAGGATGAGCGTGCCGTACCCAGCCGAGCTCATCGTCCAGCTTACGGTAAGCTCCTCCTCGTCGAAGACGGCGATGGCGCTTCTAAGTGCTTGGATGTCGTCGTCCGTTGCGTCCGCCCTAAGCTCGCAGGCTATGGCGGCGTTGATGGCTGAGGTGAGGGCTTGCACCTGCTCGGGGCGGGAGGCGTTGGGGCAGTCGGAGAGCGTGGTGGTCTCGAAGAGCTGGAACTCGGCGGCGTGCCAGTAGCCCTTGTTGCTCGTTGTCTGTGTGCCGTGGAAGCGGAGGGTCGTCACGCCCGCCGGGCAGTAGAAGGCGGCGTAGCGCACCTCGCCCATAGTGCCGTAGGGCAGGTTGAGAGTGGCGAGGGTCAGCTCCCTCTCGTCCTCGTTCTCGTCCTCGATGAGGCAGTTCACAGCTATCCTCGTCACCATGTCGTAGTAGGCGTTGTCCCTCCGCCTGAGCTTAAGCAGCAGTGCGCCGCCCCGTTGGCTGAACTCCTCGGGCAGCTCCACCTGAAGGTAGTGCGTGCCGTCAGTGACGGTGCCGTCGTGGAAGTCGGAGTGCCAGTAAGTGTCAGCGTCCCCGTCGAGCAGAGCCTCGAGGCTGCCCTCGCTGATGTCGGTGTAGGGCGAGGAGAGCTGGCTCATCCCCTTCACCAGCCCGTTGCCTATGGGGTCTTCGTCCGTCGTCCCCTCCTCCACGGAGGTCTCGAACGTCCAGCCTTGGTGGAGCGAGAGGTAGGCCTGGTTGATGACCTCGAGCAGCCGCTCGTCCTCCTCCTCCTGCTCGTGCGTGATATGCTCGAGAGTTAGGGGGTAGAACCACCAGCGAGCGTTCACGCCCGTCGCCACGCCCCCGTTGCCGTAGAGCTTTATCACCTTGTTGTGCCCCTCGTTGTCCACTTGTCTGCCCATGTCGAAGGGGTTGAGTCCGAAGTAGTCAGCCCCCTCGTCGGCGAAGGGGTAGACGTTGTAGGGTTCCTTCTCGTATTGGGTGGAGAGGATGCTGTCCGTCGAGGCGTTGCTCCAGTACCTGCCCGTGCCCCACTGAAGGTAGAAGACGCGGCTGTCCTCCTTCTTGGCGGAGACCGTGTCCGCCTCACGGAAGCGCACGAGGAACTGAGGCACGCTGTCCGCCCACGTGCCTACGCTCACCCTATAGTTGCTGCCTGCCCTTCTGATGCCCATGCCCTCGCCAGCGTCGTAGGCTGGGGTAAGCCCCTCGCGGCTCTGCTTCATAAGGTACCAGCGGCTGGTGTCCTCGGGCAGCGCTTGCAGGGCGGAGCCGATGTGGCTGATGCGCAGGTTGGTGAAGTCCACCTTGTCCTCCTCGGGCAGCTCCACCTCGGCAAGCTCAACGGGCTGAAGCCACCAGCGGTCGTAGCCGGTGAAGGTCTCGGGCAGCCCCGTGCCGTCGTACTCCAATGCACGTGTAGCCCCTCGGTTGCTCACGCGCTCCTTCATGTCGAAGAGGTTGAGGCCGAAGAACGTGTGTCCCTCCTGCATCAGGTACATGTTGAAGAGGGCAGCTTGGCTGGGCGACGAGGTCGTTGTGAGGCTGTCAGCCCAGTAGCGCCCCGTGCCCCATTGCAGGCGGTAGACGCGGCTCGAGGGGTACTCCTCGGAGACGGTGTCCACCTGCTCGAAGCGCACGAGGTACTTGGCATAGCGGCTCGCCAACGCTCCCACGCTCACGTCCGTCCCCTTCACGTCCCGCTTCATGAGCAGCCCCTCGCCGTTGTCGTAGGCGGGCGACAGCCCGTCGCGCCTCTGCTTGATGACGTACCATTGATTGTTAGACACTGGTAGCTCGCCCGTCGAGTCGCCTATGGCCACTATCTTCTTGTGGGTGAGCTCCTCCACCGCGCCAGCTCTCGCCTCACGCGCCGTGAGGCAGAGGGCGAGGGCGGCGAAGGCTGATACACATAGTTTTCCCTTTGTCATGATTGTCCTTTCTGGGTTATGGTTGGTTGATAAACTCCTTGCCCCTTGCAGGGGCTCTTTGCGGCGGCGAAGGTACTGCCGGGGATGGGATGCCGCAAGCCTCAGCCCGCTCTGGGGGCGGAAAAAGTTAGTAGGAGGCAGTCGCTGGTATATCTGAGTGGCAGAAACGTCTCTTAGCTACTTGTCGCCGTAAGTCACGGCGAGTTGTCGAGGAGGCTTCACCGAAACCTCCCCTGAGGCTTCACCGAAGCCTCTGCGACAAGTCACGGCTAACGCCCGCAAGGAGTAGCCTTGACGTTAAGGGATTCCTATATAAGACTTGGAAAAGCGATTACCCCTTGAGGTAATCGTCGATGAGCCAGCGGGCTATAGAAGCCTCGTCGGGCACGCGGGGCAGGCTGCCCCTCTTGAACCATCCCCCTCGGGATAGCTCCGAGCGCTGAAGCCTTAGCTCCCCCTCGGCGTACTCCGCCGTGAAGCCCACCATCAGCCCGCAGGGGAAGGGCCAGGGCTGCGAGCCGAAGTAACGAATGCTCCTCACACTGAGCCCCGTCTCCTCCAGCACCTCACGCTCGACGCACTGCTCCAGCGTCTCGCCCGTCTCCACGAAGCCTGAGACGAGACCGTAGAAGTCTGTGCGGAAGCTCTTGGCTTGCACGAGCAGTATCTCCTCCCCTCTCGTCACCCTCGCGATGACGGCAACGGCAAGCTGGGGCCAAAGCTCCTTGCCGCAGCCTGTGCAGTGCTTAGAGATGGGGCTGCTCCACTGCATAGGCGAGCCGCAGCAGCCGCAGAAGCGTGAGTTGCCGTCCCAGTACACGAGCTCTTGGCACTTGCCTGCGAGCTGGTACTCCTCGGGCGAGAGCAGGGCGTGCGTTTGCCTGAGCGGGAGCATGCGGTAGCCCTCAAGCCCCGTGGGGGGAGCGTCGAGGCGGTAGACCTCGCACCGCCTCTC
>JAJPZF010000098.1 GCA_021204545.1 Prevotellaceae bacterium | reverse complement strand
AGATGAGCCAAAGGGGATAGTACAAAGCACCGCTCTTGGCGACGGCAGGACTGCGTGATTCCCTCGAAAACTTGCCGAACTCAGCCTTGAACGGCGGATTGACTATATATATCTTCATTCGTTTCCTGCTTGCACTGCCTTTATCTTCTCGCCTGCACCACTCCCACACTACGAAAACGGGGCGGAAGCCCCTTTCAAGGCGCTCCGTGCCGCTTATCCGAATGCAAAGGTAGCAAAAATACCTCTCATAAGTCCTAGCCGCTGCTAACTATTTCCTTGATAGTCATTTAGAGCCCTTCCTCGTCTTCCACCCAAGCATTATAGAGTGAAGCAAGGGGAACACCCCAAGGAACTTATCTACTAACAACGTTGCCCCTACTATCAACAAGGAACACAAAAGCACAAAGACAAGCTCAAACGACCAATTATCTGATATGAGGCTGGGTAAGTTGGTGCTTCTCAAACCCATCAATCCAGAAACGAAGAAGAAGTGTAAGAGATATATCGGTAAAGTATGCCTTCCCACGTAACTGAGACACCGCCCAACCATTCTGTCAGCATGGAAGAAGTCCCGATAACTATAGAACACCTTGTAAACCATCACTATCCCAAGTATAGCCTGAAGGATCTGCATCGCTCCAACAAATGGCATATCCGAGCGCACTTGCCTTAGAACACACAGCACGATGAAGAGTAACAACGCTAAGGAAGCTACGATATCGCTGCCTACAACAGCTAAGAACCTCGGGAAATGCATCCTAGCAAGAACTCCTAAAAGGAAAAGAGGCAAGAACTTCACGAACTGATAAAGCCCGAAGACCTGGGAAAAAGAAGAAGTCGCAAAAGGACGTGACGTTAGTGAAAGCACGAAGCACAGACACATAAGGAACATAATACCCACGAAGAAAAGAGTCTTATCCGAAGTACTCAACTTCAATCTGTCTAACACATACGAGAGTACCGCATAGCATACAAAGACCTCAAACAATGTTATCGTAAACCAATAACCCTCTCTCGCAGAGTCGAACAAAAGATTTCTTAAGTCATGATGAATGAACAAGACATAAAGCGCTCCTACCACAACTGTTGGCAAGAACTGTTCGAGCAATCGCCTCCTGCATTTCTCACGCAACCAAGAAGAATCCACGAGTAAGCGGCAAGCCATCAGCCCACTAATGAAGAAGAACAATGGCATTCTGAACGACATTATGATAGAGTCGAAACTCGTCACCTCTTCAGCTCCATTGGAAAGAAGATAGTATACGACATGGTGATAAACCACAAGTATCATAGTGAAACCCCGCATACAATCTATATATTCTATGCGCTGCCCTATTCCGCCTATATCTTTATCCATATTAGTATTGGCGCCCAACCCTTTTATGTTCGCCCGTAATGCATCCTTTTAAGACTGTCTATTCCACATATGCTTATTATCATCAACTTCACTTTCTCAAACAGCCAAAAATACCAGTAGCACAATCTTGCCAACAGCTTGCTCCCACCCTGATTGAGCACAACATGTTCTATGTCGTATCGCTTTGAAGAGATGCATGCCACCGACACCCCACCTAAACGGAACTCCGCCACGTCTACGGGCACATACCTCATACGAGCCCCGCCCTGATAACAACGGGCAAGGAAGTCATGATCCATCATATACTGGAAACTGATATCGTAACCACCCCACCGCACGTATGCATCACGGGTGACAAATGTACCTTGATGGTCTACGTTAACCTGCCAAGGAAAGAGGGGAAACTTTATCGAAGGTATATCTCTACCGCAGAATCCAGTTTTCTTATTCCTTACTATAACATTACCCCTGTATATGTCCCATTTCCCCTCCTCGTAATACTCTGCCACATGGTTCAGGGCATTTGGGCAAAGAATGTCGTCACTATTGATTATAACCACCAGTTCTCCCTTGCTGTGAGCCACGCCCTTGTTGAAGGCGTCGCTTATGCCCTTGTCGGGCTCGGAGACGAAGTAGCCAAGCTTGTCCTGGTACTTCCTGATGATGTCGAGCGTGCCGTCGGTTGAGCCACCGTCTATCACCACGTAATCCAACGCAGGGTAACCCTGCCCCACGACGCTCAGCATAGTCTCCTCCACAGTGTCAGCACTATTGAAGCAAATGGTAACAACTGATATTGTGGGGATTTTGCTCATATCGAAGGGCATATTTGCCAAAGGGAAACTACACCAAAACACCCTCTATAAAGAGAATGCTTCCTCACATCTGAACACACTTTCCTCAAAACGTTCTTTTTAGTATGTAACGGAAGTAAGATCTGTTTTATTGCGCCAGAAGACGACAAACAAGAACGACTTCCCACTAAAAGAGATTCAGCAGGATAGCCAGCCTGCTGGTGAGGGCTATTGTCTTGCTTGCAGGGCGCAACCTGCGAGAGAACAAGAGCGACAACTTCTTTAGCCATGATGTGCGATAGCCCACTATCGCCACCGTAAGCTCCCTATTTTCTTGTGACATCAGAGAAGAATAGCCCTTTAGCAGCTCTTGCGCCGTGCGCCAACGGATATGCTCATGCTGGCGCAAACGCCGCAAACGCTCCCCCCATTGACTTGAGACAGAGGCTGTTTGTCCTATCGCATTGTCCGAATGCTGGCGATAACGGATATGCGGCACTGCGTCGAACACGACCTTCGCACCCACAGCTAAAGCAATGTCGTAGATCCACACGTCATGCATAGGCAAGTATTCCGGGGTGTAGCAATTTACTATATCCCTTAGAGCCTTGTTGAAAACCATAGTGCAGCCGCCCACAAACTGATACACCAGTGCCTCCCCATAGGTAAGTCTGGGGGAGATGGGAATCTGGGGCAAATCATTGAGCTGCTCATTCACAAGACGTGTTTGGCAGAAATAGAGTGCTGGCTTTGGCTCACCCCCAATAGTGTTGGAGGCAACGAGAAGCTTGTCTTCGTCCCAAACGTCGTCTTGGTCAGAGAATGCGTACAGGTCGACACCATCATCAGCATTCTTCAGCAGATGAAGGAAGCTACGGGCAGGCTTGAGATTCTGCCCAGTATACCATCTCAACCTCCCCTGCTCTTGCCCGCGTCGAAGCATATCCACGGTGTTGTCCGTAGAGCCATCGTCACGGACAAGCAGCTCTACCTCAACCCCCCGCTGGGCATAGATTGACTCCAGCTGCTCGGAGAGAAAGCGAACGCCGTTGTAGGTGGACATAAGCACTTGAACACGCAACATAGCTGACAGCATAACGAACGCCCCTCCCCATTTATTGCTAAAAAGCGGGGAGGCAAAGGGAGGGGAGGCAGAAAAAGAGTATCTTCGCGGCATGAAAAATTACAAGGTAGGCTACACGACAGGTGTCTACGATATGTTCCACATCGGACACCTCAATGTGCTGAAGCGGGCTAAGGAGCGTTGTGACTACCTGATAGTGGGGGTCAGCACCGATGAGCTGGTACTCCAAGAGAAGGGTAAGATGCCTATCATCCCGTTTGAAGAGAGAATGGCCATAGTGTCTGCCATAAAGTACGTGGACAAGGTGGTGTCGCAGCCCGACAAGAACAAGCTTGCCGCATGGGAACGCGAACACTTTGACGCTATGCTTGTCGGCTCAGACTGGAAAGGTACTCCGCAATGGGAAGAGTTTGAGAAGCAGTTTGCCCCTTTAGGCGTAGACATCATCTATCTGCCGCACACAGAGGGCATAAGCAGTTCTATCCTGCGGGAGAAAATCAACAGGTAGCCCTATGGTAGAGCTCAATCTTAAGCTTCCGGCATCGTTCTTCGAGGGAGAAGAGAGAGAGGGGTATTACATCAGCCCCGATATGAAGCGAGTTTGGGCTGTGCTTTTCGATCTGCTCAACGAGTTTATGCGAGTGTGCCGTAAGCACGACATCCGCTGGTGGGTGGACGGAGGAACACTCCTCGGAGCGGTGCGCCACAAGGGAATGATACCATGGGACGATGATGTGGACGTGGTGATGATGCGGGATGAATACGAAAGGCTCTGTCGAGTGGCGGAGAGTGAGTTCAGCCATCCCTACTTCTTCCAGACGGAAGAGACGGACAAAGGGAGTATGCGCGGACACGCCCAACTGCGCAACAGCTTGACTACTGGCATATTGAAAGCAGAACAGGACAACCGCTTCAGCTTCAACCAAGGCATATTCCTCGACATCTTCCCTCTGGAGACAATACCAGACGACGACAACTTGTTCAGGAGACAAGCAGAACGAGTGAGCCACTATAAAGAGCAAGCCGTTGAATACCGCAACCTATCGCACAACTACCACCCTGTAAGGCGCAAGAACCTATGGAAGATGGCCAAAAGCAGCCTGCTCCATTTAGCTGAGAGGACAGTGATGCGGGGGAAGTTCGACTATGAGAAGCCATACACCAAGTTCCTGGAAGAAGCGCAGAGATACAACGGCACGCAGTCGGAGAGGGTATGCAAGATGGTGCTCTGTCCCATCAAGCCACGACGTGTATGGCAAAGAGAATGGTTCAGCGAGACTGTGACTCTGCCGTTTGAGATGTTTGAGGTGCCTGCTCCGAAGGGCTACATCCCACTGCTCGACAAGTTCTACGGTAACTGGCACATCGTCAAGAAAGGGACGGCTACACACGGAGGCTGCGTCTTCAACACCGACAGACCTTACACTGAATACCTGAAATAAGAGCTGACGTTCATGCCTGAGACTATAAAAGGTAAAGCCGTCAAAGGTATGGCATGGACAGGTTTCGAGAGGCTTGGCACACAAGCCATCCAGTTTATCGTGGGTATAGTAATAGCCCGTGTGTTAATGCCTTCAGACTTTGGTATCATCGGCATGCTGACTATCTTCATAGCCATCGCGCAGACATTCCTCGACAGTGGTTTCGCCAATGCGCTGATACAGAAGAAAGACCGCACTGAGGTTGACTACTCCACGGTGTTCTATTTCAACATCGCCATATCCCTCGTGCTTTATGGTTTGTTCTATGTCTCCGCACCTTTCATAGCCTCCTTCTACAACATGCCCCAGTTGAAGAGTGTGGCAAGGGTCATTTCTCTCTCGCTCATCATTAACGGGCTGTCGATAGTGCAGACAGCAAGGCTTAGCATAGAGCTTAACTTCAAGCTCCAGTCGTTGGGGTCGCTCGTCTCGATAATTATCTCGGGAGTGGTAGGCATAGCGATGGCTTACGCAGGCTTCGGAGCATGGGCTCTGGTGTTCCAGACACTGACTTTAGCCGCCTCCCGCACCCTCATCCTTTGGCTCTTCTCCCACTGGAGACCGTTGTGGGCTTTCTCTGTGGTGTCGTTCAGGAAGCTCTTCTCCTTCGGCTCTAAGCTGCTCTGCACGGGTATGATAAACACCATCTACCAGAACCTCTACACCCTGGTGATAGGTAAAGCCTTCAACGCCGCTGAGGTGGGCTTCTTCAACAGGGGAGAGCTATTCGCCAGGCTGCCTGCCGACACAATGACACAGACGGTGGTGAAGGTGAACTTCCCTATTCTCTCTGAATACCAGAATGACGACGTGAAGCTTATACACGCCTACAGGAAACTGCTGCGTATGCCGATGTACGTGCTCTACTTCATCTTCGCCTGCATCATAGGAGCGGCTTCACCCATGATTGAGGTGGTGCTTGGCGAGAAATGGCTGCCCTGCGTGCCAGTGCTGCAGATACTATGCCTTGGCTATATGTGGTCTCCCCTGACGCACATCAACCTCAATCTCCTTTACGTGAAAGGGCGCAGCGACCTGGTGCTGAAGCTGGAACTGATAAAGAAGCCCATAGCATTCGCCATTCTCTTCGCAAGCATTCCCTTCGGGATAGGCTGGATGTGCGCAGGCAGAGCGCTGTATTTCTTCGTAGCGTTCGTGCTTAACTGCTATTACACAAGGAAGATACTCAACTACGGCTTCCTGCCGCAGCTGAGAGAGTTGTTGCCCGTCATCGTAAACGCCGCACTGATGGTGGGCGTTATCACACTGGCAATGCTGCCTTGCCACACAGTCTGGACTAAGCTGTTGGCAGGCTTACTGGCCGGCATCGCCTCCTACCTTATCTTCTCACTGCTAACGCAGGATGAGTCAATGAGAGACCTGAAAGACATTGTAATGAACAAGACAAAGAGAGAGAATGGACAGCTGTAACACGAAGATACTGGTCTGCTGCCACAAGGACGGCATCAGGGCAACGGAGCCTCCTTATATGCCCATCCACGTGGGCAAGGCTATCACGAAGGGGGACCTGGGGATGCAGGGCGACGACACAGGGGAAAACATAAGCCGGAAGAATGCGAGCTACTGCGAGCTTACGGGTATGTACTGGGCGTGGAAGAACCTCAGGGGCGTGGACGTGATAGGACTGTGCCACTACCGACGCTACTTCGACTTCCACCATCAAGTACGCCCGCTGATGCCCCACGATGAGTTCAAGCCAGAGCAATTGCAGACACTCGACCTCTCCGTCCCCGACAGCGTGACGGAGAAGGTGAAGAGGGGCAAGGTGGTGACCGCCAAGCCTCTGCACTTCATCCACAACGTGGCTATGGACTATTATACGCAGCATATCTCCGACGATTTCAGAACCCTTCGTGATGTGATGAGCAACGTGGACGGAGGGAGGTATAAGAATGCATTCAACAAGGTTATGTTCACTGGCAACAGGCTCAGCCCCTGCAATATGTTCCTCATGAGGTGGCAGGACTTCGACAATTATTGCCATTGGCTGTTCGGCATACTCGAAGAGGCGGAAAGGTGCATAGACATAAGCCACTATAGCGCCATGCAGCGCAGGATATTCGGCTTTATGGCTGAAAGACTTCTCAACGTGTGGCTCTATGCCGAGAAGAGGGGCGAAGTGCTTCGCCGCCCCCTCATCTTCCTGTGTGACAATCCCCGCAAGCGTAATTGGCTGCGCTCTCTCTGCGTGAGGCTCTACTGCGACTGTATGTTCCGTATGGCCTTTCTGGAGAACAGGAGGCAGGCGCAATAAAGCGGCATTAACGTCCTCCTGTTAACAATGAGGCACACGCTGGAGCGAATCTGTTCAATGCCTTGTATAAGAGCAGACTTATCAATATGGTCACGGATGGGACAAGGAAATAAAAGACAATGAGAAAATAAGGAGAGTCGCTGCGTATGTGAGTGATTATTATCACTCCCAAACTATGTAGTATCAGTTGGTGCAAAGCAAAAACAAAGAAACTCGAGCCTGCAAGAAAGTGGTTTACACTGATTTTCCCCCTGTCCAGCAAAGAAGCCGTGACTATGACTATCGAAATAACACCTAACATGATGCCAGCATTATCAATGTAGGCATTATAAGACCACCCCTTGGTGAAGATATCAATAACGACAAATACCACATATAGTGCAGGGAGAAACGATGGCATCTTGCGAAAGACAAGAGTGAAATCTAATCGGCGGATACTGTAGTAAGCACCCCATGAGAAGAAGAAGGGGGCTACAAGGATTTGATGAGAATATCCCAGATTATAAGGTCCTGTAAAATACCAGGCCAATCCCAAAAGGATAGGCAACAAACGCCCTATTCTCTTTGTTAACGCATACACCAAAGGCGTACAGATAATAACTATCATCAGGTCGCGCACAAACCATAGAGGCCCGTCAATTGGGCAAATTCTATTGACTACCCCGTTTGCATCAACTATTAAAGGTGCGAACACGCTTCGCCGACAATCCCAAAAAGAGTAAACTATTGCTGAAAAGGAGAGGTTTACACCTGCTCTTCCAGCCATTGGGTATATCTTTGCAAAAAAAGGGAGATACCCAAGGCTTATCTTGGCAATTGCTAAGATGTTCCACAAAAGGTATGGTAGAAGTAGAGTGTGTACTCTGTTTGTTAGTTTCCTCTTGTACGTAGCTATACTCCATTCTGCACGATAGAAGAAAAGGAAACCCGAAAAGAAAAAGAATAACGGTACGGAAATCAGTGGTAAGACATCGCTAAAGAGAGTGATGATAATATGATACCAGTATGGCATTCCCTCACCTCCATAAATACGACCATGCGTAAGGAATCCTCCCGAAATGTTGAAATGAATCAGCACGACACCCACCGTGAGCGGAAATCGGAGGTAGTCGATGGTCTGGGATAATATGTTCCTTTCCATAAAAGGAGAATTGCCAATTGCTTGTTCTATCGCGGCCAATATGTCAATCGGAAATAAATAGCATTGTCCCTGGCTCAACCTTGCGGCTCTCAACACTGCGTGTGACCGTCATCTGGTTCTTGAGGCTCTTGCTGACAAGCACTATGTAGCGACTTCCGACGGGAGATGTCAGGCGAGAGGCAAGGACATCGTCAGGAGCGTTGATAGTGGCCGAGTCGAAGGAAGTGGTTAAATACTGCACTTCCGCTACCTTCAAGACCGCAAGCACTTGCGCCTCGTGGTCGTACATAGTAATGCAGGTGTTTAAGCCGCACTCATTCATTTCTCGGAATCTCTCAGCTGATGTGTAAGTCTTGGGCACTCCCCTATAACCAATTATAGGCATCTCCTGAGCAAAGAGGCTACTCAGGCAGAGGGGAAGTAACAGAGTTAACAGGAGCTTATTCATGTCATTTTAGAGATATAAGAATACGCACATATAGTTATTATCATGCCTGAACTGGCGAACAGCAAGGGATTTGTACCAGCCACGAGCAGATAGGCAAAGTATGTCCCCATCAGACCAAAGCAGTAGCTGTCACGGCGATACCTCCACATTGTTTTGAAGGGATATAGAATGGTAAAGAGAATAAATAGAGAAAACAAGCCGTATTTCCGCAGCAGTTCGAGATATGACCATTCTGTTGTGAAAGTCATACGATGAAAGCCTACTGAATAGAAACTTGTGCCTATACCCTGCCCTACGAGTAGATAAAGGGGATTGTGTTCAAAGAGGTCTTGGAAAGAGACGAGATGCCCATACTTTATGGCATTTGATGCCTCTGTCCTCTCCGATGCAAGTGCTACAAAAACTGCAAGAAATATGATGGCAAAGAATGCCAAGGCAGGGTAGACGGCATATCTCCAGCGCCCCATTCGAGAGACAGAGCGATAACAGACCAAACCCGCAACGAAGAATGTCAGCAGCACCGTGGCGCGTGTACCGCTGACAAGGAAAGCGAAGGTGAGAATGAGGGCAGGTAGAATATAGAGATACCAGCGGCGTGGCTCGTTGTATAGTTTGTAGTAGAAGTAAAACAGAGCAAAAGAGAGAGCCACGAAAGACTTGTAATAAATGGCAACTACCCTCACTCCCAAAAAGTAGCGGTGCGACATCTTTACTGTTTCATCGTGGGCCTCCATGAAAATGTATATAGCCTCCTTGTAGCTTTCGTCGTAAGTGGAGAAGCCGTAGATAAGACAAACCACAAGAGCCGTGACGACGGCTGGAAAGAGAGTGAGCTTTACTAAATCATAATGATGCGCCCACAACAAAAGGAATAGCGGAGCAAAAGCCTTGAAGGCAAGAAGAGCCATTTCTGTATCCATACTGTTGCCTTGCAGCTGTACAGAGATAAAGGAGCAGGTTACGGCAACATAGACAAGAATGACGTGCGGAAGGAAGCGGAAACTGGGACGAAAGAATATGAGGTTGTAGGCTATTACAGGAAAGTACTTACCCCTGATGTTAAGTATTGTGCCCGTCGGGTCAAGCATCAACAGAAGGAAGAACAGCGAGAGCAACACGTTGCCGCCCCACTGTCTAAGCCTTGGCCAAGTGAGAGTCATTGCCTTTGGCGAGGTTCGGCTGCACTCGGCAAATCGAGCAAGCCCGTTTGCTCTCGTTTGCACGAACGTTCCTCCTTACCGAGAAGCAGACGCACGTAGTACCATGCCACCGTCACCACGCCAGCGAGGAAGGCAAAGGCTATGGCCATCAGCAGCTTGTGGGGATAGGAGTGGCGCGACGGAACTGAGGCCACCTCAACCACAGTGAAGGCGGGCGTGCGCTCCTGCACCTTCGCGTCTGCCAGTTGCACCTGCTGCTTAACCTGCGTGTAGGCGGTCATGGCGACGGACAGCTCCGTCTCCAGCGCCTCCATCTCCGACTGGTAAGCCTGCAACAGCGTCTCGCCCATGTGGCTGTCGCAGTAGCGGGCGTAAGCCTTCTGGGCGGCGTCGTACTTCTGCCTCGTCTCACGCTCTATCTGCTCGAAGTGGCGCAGGTCGTTGCGCGCCTTGCTGGTGCGGTAGTCCGTTATGAACTCTTGCAGATGGAGCATGACAGTGTCCACCACTATCTTGGAGACGAGCGGGTCTTGCGAGCGGAAGCTGATGTATATCATTCCCGTCTTCTCGTCCATCTGGCAGTTGACAGCGCCCTTAAGCCCCTCTATCAGCATCTCGTCGTCCTGGCTAAGGCGCTCGGGGTTGATACGCTCGTCCGCCCCGCGCTTGTTGTAGTCCTTGGGCGGGTTGATAGCTCTCATCAGCTTGCCCATCCACATACGGCCGTAGCCCCACCACGGGCGGCGGGTGTATAGCCTCATATAGGTCATAAGGTCGGTGTCCACCTCGCCGTCTATCGTCTGCACGTGAGTGTAGAGAAGGTCCACAATGAAGCGGTTGCTCGCCACGACAGTGGGATAGAGGTCAGGGCCAATGGCATCCTCGCCCTCGTTGAGGTTTATGCCCGCTATGCTCGAGAGGGAGGACAGCCCCCCGCTCTCAGTCGCATTGCCGTTCTCAGGGATTAGGCTCGCGCTCGACTCATACTCCTTCGGGATGCACAAGGCAATGAGGAAGCCCACCACAGCGGCTATGGCGCAGTTCCTCACTATGCGCCAGAAGTTGCGCCTCAGCAGCTGAAGCAGGGCGGAGAAGCTGAACTCGTTGAACTGCATATCGCTCCCCCTCCCTTACTTGATGACGTTCGTCAGGGCCACTATGACTGCCGCCAACGAGGAAGCTCCGCTCGCTATCGCCATAATCTCTGCCGTGGAGACTTTGGCGTTTGCCGTCGACTTAGACGGTATCACTATCTCGCAGCCTGGCTGCACGTCCTTCCCGCTTCGCCGGTTTATCTTCTTGGCAGCGCCGTTTATGTATATGGCATACACGCCCTTCTTCTTGGCCTTGTTGCCGTAGCCTCCCGCTCGGTCAATGTAATACTGGGCTTTCTGCCCCTTCTTGTAGTTCATCGACATCGGGTAGATCACCTCACCGCTCACCTTCACGGTGTTGCTGTACTGCGGCACGGAGAGGATGTCTCCCTCGCGTAGCAGTATGTCGTCCACACTGCCGGGCGACTTCAGGGCGTTCTGCAGGTTGATGGCCACAGGATAGTAGTCGCCGATGTCGAGCTTAAGGGTCATCAAAGAGTCTGCCTGCGCAAGGTCGAAGGTCTTCTCGCCTTGCAATGCGTCCTCATACATCTGTATCTGGGCGGTGCGCAGCGAGCTCTCGCGCATCAGCTTCTCGGCGTCCGTCAGCATGCGTATCAGCCTCGCGCCCTCGGCGTAAGCCAATTCCGACAAGCCTCCAGCCGCCTTCACGAGGTCGCTGAGGCGGTAGTCGCGGGTGGTCATAGAGTAGTCGCCCGTGAAGTTAACCTCACCGGACACCGTCACGTTCTTCTGCTCGCTGTATGCCGGGCTGCGGCGCACCATCACCTCGTCGTAGGGCATCAGCACCACACTGCTGTCCGACTGGCGGAAGCCGTCGCTCAGCGACATGGAGAACGCCTGCACTATCTCGTTCCGGTTCTCTGTGGCGCGGGCATCCTGCACACGGCGGAACACGTCCACCTTAGCCATCGAGGCGCCGTCGGTAAGTCCGCCCGCCATAAGTATCAGGTCCTCGACGCAGGTGTTCTCGGCGTACTGGTACACGCCCGGGTACATCACCTCGCCGCTTATCGTGAGCGTCTGCTCGCCTTTCATGTCTATGGTGCTCGGCACGAACAGCACGTCGCCGTTCTTCAGCAGCACGTCGGGCACTGTCTCGTTAAGTATCCCCTCCAGGTCAACGTTCACCATCTCAAGCGAGCGGTCGTCCTTCAGGCGGTGCATCACACCGCGGGAGAGGAAGGCGTCCTCCCTCGGCCCGTCGGCAATCTCGAGCAAGCCCCTCACGGTCTGCACGTCGCCGCCAAGCTGGTACTGCCCCGCGTGCTTCACCGCCCCACGCACCTCAACCATATTGTTGAAGCGGGCCAGCACACTGTCAACGTAGATGGAGTCGCCGTCCATCAGCGTGAAGTCGGACATCTGGAACTCGTCCACGGTGTACATACTGTATTCCGCGCCCGCCTTGCGGGTGAGCCTCACGTTCTTAGTGTAGGCGTCGCCGCTCAGGCCGCCAGCGTCCTTCAGCACCTGCTTCACCGTCTCCGTGCTCTTCATCTCGTAGAACATAGGGCGCTTAACCTTTCCCGTCACCTGCACAAGGCACTCATACGGCCCCACGACTATCACGTCGTTGTCCTGCAGGCGTATGTCGCCGCTCGAGTTGCCGTTCAGAAGGTAGTCGTACACGTCGAGCTCGGCTTCCACACGCCCGCCCCTGTATATCTTTATGCTGCGCAGCGTGCCTATGTCGCTTATGCCGCCCGCGGAGTAGAGGGCGTTGAAGGCGCTGCTCAGGCTGCTTATGGTGTAGGTGCCTGGCATGCGCACCTCACCCATCACCTGCACCTGTATGCTGCGGTTCTCGCCGAGCGAGAGGCTTATGTCGCAGTCCTCGTAGTACTTGCCGAGCGTGCTCTTCAGGCTTGCGTTAGCCTGAGCCACACTCATGCCTGCCAGCTTCACCGGGCCTATGCCCTCAATCACCACCACGCCGTCGGGGGAGATGACATCATCCACGGTCAGTTGCGTAGAGCCCCAGATGTCTATTATCACGTTGTCGCCCGCTCCGAGGCGGTAGTTGGGCGGAGTGGCCATGTTAGGGTTAGGCTCGAAGGTGAGCAGCTCGTTGTTGAATATGCTTCTGCCGAACACTTGGTTGCGCGTGTCCTGTAAGTCCTTGAAATAATTCTGGTAATAAATCAGCGAATCAATGTCGAGAAAACCTATCTCGTCTCCCATCTCGTCGAGGAAATCCTGCTGTGTCTTGTAGCGGTCCTCCTCAGTCTCCCTTTGCGAGCGCACCATGAAGCCGTTCTGCTTCCTGTACTCGTCCTCAGCCTTCTCCTTGTTCGTGCGCAGGCGGTTCGTCTTCGTTGTCTCCTCGGTTGAGCCTGTCAGGTCCACCGCCCCCATGTTCTGCTGCTGCGCCTCGTAGTTCTTGCGCACACGCCTTATCTGCTCGGCGGTCACGCCCTTCTGCAGGAGCTTCTGTATGATGGTCTGCTGGTTCGACCCCTTCGACTGCTCCTGCTGCACGAACTGCAGTACCTGCTTGTCGGTCATGGTGCTTTGGGCCATCGCCGCCGTGGCGAGCAGCATAAGGAAGAGGAAGGATAGTACCTTTTTCATTGGCTGGTGGTTTACTGGTTATTTGTCTGTAACGCCCCGCGGGCTTAGAATATTGCGAAGGTAGACAAAAAACAGGCAGCTGCCCAAGAAAGCGGGGGAAACTTTTGCCTTGCAAGGGGAAATGGGCTACCTTTGCCGTCCCTTCTCCTAAGGCGAGGCGTCGCCGAGGGGTGACAGGGCGTTGCACCAAGGGGTCGACTTGGATTTGACAGCAGGACGACAGTCTGTGTAAGCACGCGGAGAGACGAGGGCAGCTCTCCTTAATCAACGCCTTCGACAAATTAACTGGCGAAAACAACTACGCTCTCGCTGCCTGACCGAAGCATAGTAGGTTACCGGCTTAATCCCTGCGCAAGGCGCGGGGACGGGATGTCACTCTTGGCGGCTCTTGCCCCGAAGCTCCAAGGCACAGTGGCACGGAATGTTCGGGGATAGCCCGGGGCAGTGCCTCGCTCCACGGGTGAAGCTTTAAGAGAGGCTAAGGCGGAGGTCTGGTGGCTCAGGTCTTGCCCCCGCCCTACAACCAAGTCTGAGATAAGCGTGTAGAAAGCTCAGGGTGTGCCTGTTTGGACGAGGGTTCAATCCCCTCCGGCTCCACTCCTTTACCCCGACTTAAAAGTCGCGGCTACCATATTCAACCCCTCTGGGGTTGTATCGGATGCTCTCTTATAATTACAACGATGAAAGAACTCCCCCTCAAGTACGGTTGCAACCCCAACCAGAAGCCTTCCCGCGTCTTCGTGGAGGAAGGCGAGCTGCCCCTACAGGTGCTTAACGGCCGCCCTGGCTACATCAACCTGCTCGACGCTCTCAACAGCTGGCAGCTCGTAAGCGAGTTGAAGCGAGCCACAGGCTTGCCCTCCGCCGCAAGCTTCAAGCACGTCAGTCCCGCGGGTGCCGCCGTGGGTTTGCCCCTAAGCGAGACGCTCAGGAAGATATACTTCGTCAGCGACCTGCCACTCACCCCGATAGCCTCAGCCTACGCAAGGGCACGTGGGGCTGACCGCATGAGCAGCTACGGCGACTTCATCGCCCTCAGCGACGAGTGCGACGAGCCGACGGCACGCCTCATCGCCCGTGAGGTGAGCGACGGCATCATCGCCCCAAGCTACTCCCCCGAAGCCCTTGAGGTGCTAAGAGGCAAGCGAAAGGGCACGTACTGCGTCCTCAGCATAGACCCCTCCTACCGCCCCGCCCCCGTGGAGCGCAAGCAGGTGTTCGGCATCACCTTCGAGCAGGGGCGCAACGAGATAGATCTCTCGGGCGACGCTCTCTTCCAGAACATTCCCACACGCAACAAGACCTTCACCCCCGAGGCGAGGCGGGACCTCGTCATCTCGCTCATCACCCTGAAGTACACGCAGAGCAACAGCGTCTGCTACGCCAAGGACGGGCAGGCCATAGGCATCGGGGCGGGGCAGCAGAGCCGCATACACTGCACAAGGCTTGCGGGGCAGAAGGCGGACAACTGGTGGCTCCGCCAGCACCCGCAGGTGATGGCTCTCCCCTTCGCGGCAGGCATCCGCCGTGCAGACCGTGACAACGCCATCGACCTCTACATAGGAGCAGAGAGCGACGACGTGCTGAGGGACGGGGCTTGGCAGCAGGTCTTCGAGAGACGCCCCCAGCCTCTCACCGAGGAGCAGAAGCGTGAGTGGCTTAGCCAGAACACGGGCGTGTCGCTGGGCAGCGACGCCTTCTTCCCCTTCGGCGACAACATAGAGCGGGCGCACAAGAGCGGGGTGCAGTTCGTGGCGCAGGCGGGAGGCTCGGTCAGGGACGACC
>JAJPZF010000265.1 GCA_021204545.1 Prevotellaceae bacterium | reverse complement strand
CGTTCCCCTAACGTCCCGCACCGACCATGCGGGACGTTTCTTTGTGCCTTACCCTCAGGTGTCGCAGAGACTCCGACGGACCCTCTGTGGAGACTCCGACGGGCCCTCTGTGGAGACTCCGACGGACCCTCTGTGGAGACTCCGACGGGCCCTCTGTGGAGACTCCGACGGACTCTCTGGGGAGGCTTCACTGAGACCTCTGCAAAGCCTAAGGTATGGGCACAACGATCCCTTAGAGCTGACGCCAGTGCCTGTCAGGCGTGGCGGCTCTTACTCGAGGTCGAGGCCGAAGAGGGCGAAGTCGAGGGAGGCGGGGTCCTCGGGGCGGAGCTGGCGGAGCGTGGCGGTGAGCTGCTCGGCGGCCTTGCGGTCGTTGGTCATGCGGCTGAGGAGCTTAAGGCGGCGGGCGGTGGCGGCTGAGTGCACGTCGAGCGGGACGTGGAGCTGGGCGGGCGTGAGGAAGTCCCACAGCCCCAAGTCAACGGGGCTGCCCCTGCGCACCATCCAGCGAAGGGCAAGGTTGAGGCGCTTCAGGGCAGACTGCCTGAAGCGCAGGGGGATGCACTGGGGGTCGGGCGAGCCGTTGGCCCTGAGCAGCTCCTCGCCGAGCAGCGCGGCGACGTCCCACGCGTCCTCAGCCCCCTTGAGGGCGAAGAAGGCGTTGAGGCTCTCGTGCCTTAGGTAGATGCCCCTGAGGCCCCTGAGGTAATGCCTGAGGTTCTGCTCGAAGAAGGTGCGGTGCACGTTGCCCCCGCGCAAGGCTGTGAAGTCGCCTCGCGTCAGGTACTCGTAGGGCGAGGGGCCGAGCCGTCGGAGCATCCTCTCCGCGTCCCTCAGTATCATGTCCCGCCTGCCCCAGGCGATGGTGGCGACGAGCAGAGCCGCAATCTCAGCGTCCTGCAAGCGAGGGTAGCGGCGGGGGAACTGCACAGGGTCGCCGGGGACGAAGGCAGGCGTCTCCGTCCTCCTCGCCGCCTCCAGGAGCAGGCGGGCAATGTCCTCTGTTATCGTTGGGGTTCTTATATGCGGAGCATCAAGCCTATTCCCGGCACGAACTGCGAGTTCTTCTTGATGATTTGATATTTCAGGTCGAGGTTAACCCAAAGGGGACCGGCTATCTTATACTGCGCTCCGACACCGATGTTAGCGCCCACGTAGTTGTGCTTCACGTCCTTCAGGTTGTCAAGCGCCCCGGATGTGGCAGACCTTGTGCCGGGCATCTCTTCTTCCTCGCTTACCTCTGAAGCCTTGGCGGGTATCTTCCAGTTCGTGTACGTCACGCCGACGATGGGGTAGACCTTAAGCTTCTTCACCAAAGGCAGCGAGAAGACGTAGTGAAGATTGAGGTTAGCGTCGAACATCTTCGTGTCGGAAGCGTCCTTTTTCTTCTTGAGATAGTTGTCGTAAGACGCTTCGAGCCGCAGCTTTCCCGTCAGTCCCAGGGTTGCCTTCACTCCGAAGCCGGCGTTGTGGATCTCCGTCCCGTAGAGTGCGTTAACGCCAATGCCCAGCTCTCTCCCCTCGGCCGTTGCGCTAATGACTGTGGCGACCAGCGCCACAAGTAGCTTCTTCATAGCAGTTGTTATGTTGGGTTAGTCATACGTTCAGTCCGTCTTGCGCCTGAGCCAGAGCAGCGTGTCGCCCTCCTGGCCGAGGCAGTAAGCCTTGTCCTTGGAGACGCTCACCGCGCGGAGCGTGTTGATAGCCTCGGTCACAGCCCTCTCCACGTCCATGCTCGCCCCGAGCCTGCGGGTCATACCCACGTTGCTCAGGCTAAGGCTTCCGCCCTCGAGCGTGTACTCGCCGAAGAAGAGGTTCACGCCCGCGCAGCCGTTGACGCGCCCGTCCTCGCCGAAGGTTATCCACGTCTCCTCCTCGCTCCCCGCTGTGTCCGTGCCTAAGGCACGCTCGATAGCCCACGAGCCCGTGAGCCCCCCGTCGATGAACACGTTCTTCGTCCCGCCGCAGGAGGCGAGCGCCAGTGCCGCCGCGAGGCAAAGCGTCTTGCTTCTCATACTGTTGTTTGCCACAAGTCTTAGTGCTTCCCGCCGCGATATTAGCAAGAAAAGGCAGCCTCCGCAAGGGCTTAGCCCTAAAAAGAGCGCAAAAGCTTTGCCCGTAAGCCTAATTGTGCTACCTTCGCCTCGCAGTCGAACCTAAAACCACTACTATGTTACACCTACTTCAAGCCGACTCCCTTGTCAACGCGGCAGTTGACAATGCCGAGACAACAGCCAAGGAAGTGCTCTCGGGAGACACGTCAGCCCTGAGCGCCCTGGCGAGCCACTGCCTCGACGTGTGCGTCGAGGTGGGCAAGAGCATCCTGCTCGCCCTGCTCATCTACATCGTCGGGCGCTTCGTCATACGGGGCATCAACCTCCTCATCTCCAAGATGATGGAGAAGAAGGGCGTGGACGCCACCATCCAGGGCTTCCTCAAGAACCTCGTCAACATCACGCTGACCATCCTCTTGCTCGTGGCTGTCATCAGCGCCCTCGGCGTTAACACCACCTCCTTCGCAGCCCTCATCGCCAGCATAGGCATAGCCTTCGGCATGGCCCTTAGCGGCAACCTGCAGAACCTCGCCGGAGGGCTGGTCATCCTCTTCCTCAAGCCCTTCCGCGTGGGAGACACCATAGAGGCTATGGGCAACACTGGCACCGTCAAGCAGATACAGCTCTTCCACACCATCCTCACCACGGCGGACAACAAGACTGTCTTCCTGCCCAACGGGGCGCTCTCCAGCGGCACGGTGACCAACTGCTCCAACGACCTCCGCCGTGTCGACCTAACCCTCTCCGTGCCCCACGGCACCAAGGACGAGGACGTGCGCAAGGCACTCGGGCAGCTCATCGAGAGCAACGGCAAGATTCTCGCCACGCCCGAGCGCAAGCCCTTCATAGCCATCTCCGCCATCAAGGGCTCGCTCGAGTACACCGTGCGCCTCTGGGCAAGGCAGGAGGACTACTGGGATGTCTATCACTATATGCAGGAGGGCGTCTACACCAGCTTCGCCAAGGCTGGCATAGCCATCTGCTGAAACTACACACGCCGTGAGGCGTCGGGCGCTCTTGCCCTGATGTTTATCCTAAGGCTCTTTTTAGGGCAGGGCGCGGCAAGCGCCGTGAGGCGCGGCACACAGCGCCGCCAGTTGTTCTTTGTATCGTAACCTCTTTGCAATTGGCGGCGAGAACGAAACATTTTCATCAATTTAACTGAGCCCTTCCGCTGGTGACAGCGGGAGGGCTTTCTTCATCCCCAAGGCTAAGCACCGTGACGACCCTTATATAGACGCCGTCCACCTGCTTGTTAGCACCTCCGTCCACCTGCTTGTTAGCACCTCTTTACACCTGCTTGTTAGCACCTCGATAGACCTGCTATATAGCAGGTGTATGAAGGGTGTTATACAGGGATCACGGCCCCCCTTATACAGGGACTATGAAAGGTGTTATAGGGGTGTGATTAAGCTAAGGGAAGGGTGAGCTGCCGGGAGCTGCCGAGGAGGTTGAACGACCTTCGGTGGTGCGGCGTTACGCCCCACTGTAGGATAGCCTCTCGGTGTGCCTTTGTCGGGTAGCCCTTGTTCTCGTCCCAGTGATAGTGGGGGTACTGCTTGTGGAGGCTTAGCATATAGTCGTCTCGGTAGGTCTTGGCAAGGATGCTTGCGGCAGCGATGCTCTGGAAGATGCCGTCGCCCTTGACTATGGTCTCGTGGGGGATGTCCTCGAAGGGCTGGAAGCGGTTGCCGTCGACGAGCAGCAGTTGTGG